>JBOGYN010000238.1:0-17648 GCA_050696855.1 Solirubrobacteraceae bacterium
TGCCGGGTGCGCCCTTAGAGGGCGACGCCGCGCGAGGGGACCGGTGAGGACTGGATGATCGACGTCGTCGTCTGCCCGTAGGGCGCCAGCGCGTCGATCAGCTCCTCGAGGTGCCCGACGTCGCGGACATGAGCCTTGAGCAGAAAGCAGTCATCGCCGGTGATGCGATGGCCCTCGACCACTTCCGGCATCTCCTTCACGCGCTCGGCGACGCTGTGCAGTTGCTGGAGCCCGGGCCGCACGCGGATGATCACACTCAGCGCGTAGCCGGCGGCGACCGGATCGACCTGAGCCCCGTAACCCAGGATGACGCCATCGGCCTCGAGCCGTTGCAGCCGCTCGGCGACCGTGGGTGCCGACACGTGCAGGCGTCGCGCGAGCTCGGCCAGGCTGACGCGGCCATCGCGCTGAAGCTCGATGAGCATCCGGCGGTTGATTTCGTCAAGTGGCTGCAGATTCGAAGGCAAGAGCGGGAGAATACATGGAGAAGACTCTGTGCTTGGCTGCTTCTGCCCGCGAATATGTGTTATTCGCTCGCCTCGCGTGCCGCCGCATCTCTACTTCGTGGTCAGCGCGGTCTTTCATTACCTGGGACCGTCGTTCGCGGTGCTCCTGTTCGCGCGAGTGTCGGTCCTCGGGGTGGCGTGGTTGCGGATCGTGTCGGCGGCCGTGGTGTTCGCGCTCTGGCGGCGACCGTGGCCGGCTCTGCGCGAGCCGCTCGTACTCGCCTGGGGAGCGACCCTGGCGGCGATGAACTGCTGCTTCTACGAGGCGATCAGCCGGCTCCCGCTGGGGACGGTGGCGGCGATCGAGTTCCTGCCGGTAATCGCACTGGCGGCCTTCGGCGCCCGGGGTCCGCGCAACGCCTTCGCGCTCGCGCTGGCGGTCGCGGGCGTGGCCCTCCTCAGTGACATCCAGCTCTCCGGTCAGCCGCTCGGTTTTGCCTTCGCGCTGGCCAACGCGGGCCTGTTCGCGCTCTACATCGTGCTCGCCCACCGCGCCGCACGCCGGGAGGGAGGCAACGGCCTCACCGACCTCGGCGGTGCGATGGTCGTCGCCGCGGTGCTCGTCGCCCCGGTCGGGGCCGCGTCGGCACTGGACCGCGTCGGCGATCTGCTGGTGCTCGCGGCCGGGGTCGGGGTTGGCCTCTGCTCCTCGGTGATCCCCTACGTCACCGACCAGCTGGCCATGCTGCGGCTGAGCCGGGCCACGTACTCGCTGATGGTCGCGCTGCTGCCGGCGGTCGCGGTGCTGGTCGGCGTGATCGTCCTCGCCCAGCTCCCGAGCGCGACCGAGCTGGTGGCGGTCGCCCTCGTGATCGCGGGCGTGTGCGCGCACCAAGCCGCCCCCGCGGCCATCTGACCTCGGGGGCGACTCGGAAGGTTGTCTGAGAGCTAGGCGGCGACGGGCTCGCCGACCGAAGCCGGAGCCGGGCTCGCTGGCGCCGCTTGCTCGGCAGCCGGGGCTGGCGCAGCCTCGGCGGCAGCGTGGGCACCGCCGGCGCCGATCACTCCGAGCAGGACGGCAATCGCGGCCCACTTGGGGCCGTAGGCCTTGCTGCCGCGGGCGGAATCGACCGACGGCGAGCCCGGACCGGTCTCGGCCAGGGCCAGGGCCGCGGCGATCAGGACCACGTTGTACTCATAGCCGCCGTCGGCAGCCCATGGCCCCTTTGAGAGATGGACCCGGTTGATCGCCGTCAGCATCGTCGCGGTCAGCACCGAAGCGGCCAGCGGGGTCGCGGCGCCCAGCGCGAACAGAGCGCCTCCGCCGGCTTCGGCGGCGCCAGCGGCCAGAGCATGGCGCTTGCCGGGCCGCAGCCCGAGGTTTTCGAAGAACTGACCGGTGCCCTCGAGGCCGTGACCCCCGAACCAGCCGAACAACTTCTGGGTGCCGTGTCCAACGAAGAAGCCGCCCACGGCCAAGCGGAGAATTAGTCGTCCAAGATTCATGGTTTCACCTTAGCAGAAAAGGTTGTGTACGCAACTGTCGCTGTGCAGACCACGCCCAGGTGTTGCCCGGATGTTGAGTAGGCAAAACGCTCGGCCGGCTGGCAACCGCCCACCCGTTGCAGCCAGCGACAGATCGTTGAGAAGCGGCAACAGCCGGAGGAGTAAGGTCCGCGACAAGCTCGAAGAAAACCGGAGGAGAGGACTGCAATGAGCAGCAGTGTGAACGTGCGCCTCAACGTCAACGGCGTCGAGCACGACCTCGAGGTCGAGCCCCGTCGGTTGCTCGTTCACGCGCTTCGCGACGATCTCGGTCTGACCGGCACCCACGTCGGGTGTGACACCTCCAACTGCGGCGCGTGCACGGTCCACCTAAACGGCGAGGCGGTCAAATCATGCACGATGCTCGCGGTACAGGCCGACGGTGAGCAGGTCACGACGATCGAGGGTCTCGGCACCGAGGACAACCTGCACCCGATGCAGGAAGCCTTCTGGGCCAACCACGGCCTGCAATGCGGCTACTGCACCCCCGGGATGATCATGGCCTCGGCGGCGCTGCTGCAGGAGAATCCCAACCCGACCGAGGACGAGGTTCGGCATGCGCTGGAGGGCAACCTCTGTCGCTGCACGGGCTATCACAACATCGTC
Source organism: Solirubrobacteraceae bacterium (assembly GCA_050696855.1). Lineage (GTDB taxonomy): Bacteria > Actinomycetota > Thermoleophilia > Solirubrobacterales > Solirubrobacteraceae > Palsa-465. The sequence goes on from JBOGYN010000238.1 coordinate 2,598, forward strand.
AAGGCGGTGCTGGACGCCGCTTCCAACGGCTCGGGGGTGTCGGCATGAGCATCGTCGGCGATCCTCCCACCGGACATGTCGGCACCCTTATGCGCCGCAAAGAGGACCCGCGCCTGATCACGGGCCGGGCGCGCTACATCGACGACATCTCACTGCCCGGCCTGCTCTGGGCGGCGATCGTCCGCTCACCGGAGGCCAACGCCAAGATCGTCTCGATCGACCACTCGGCGGCGACCGCGCGCCCGGGCATCCGCGCCGTCTTCACCGGCGACGATCTGTCTGACCTCGGCGGTGCCCTGCCCTGCGCCTGGGTTCCCCCCGGCGTCGAGGTGCAGAACCCCGAGCATTGGCCGCTGGCTCGCGGCGAGGTCAAGCACGTCGGAGACGCCGTGGCCGTGGTCATCGGGGAGGATCGCTACGCGGTCAGCGACGCCGCCGAGGACGTGATCGTCGAATACGAGACGCTGCCCGCGATCGTCGATCCCGAGAAGGCGCTCGAGGGCGCGCCGTTCGTGCACGAGTCGCTGGGCACCAACAAGGTCCACGAGTGGTCACTGCCCGGCGGTGACGTCGAGGCGGGCTTCGCCCAGGCCGACGTGGTCGTCGAGCGCCGGATCGTCAACCACCGCATCGCCGGGGCGCCGATCGAGACCCGTGGCGTCCTCGCCGACTACCGGGCCGGCTCGCTGACGCTCTGGACCTCGACCCAGGTACCGCACTTCGTGCGCCTGTTCATGGCTCTGCTCCTGGGCCTGACCGAGGACCACGTGCGGGTGATCGCCCCCGACGTCGGCGGTGGCTTCGGCTCCAAGCTTCAGATCTACGGCGAGGAGCTGCTGGCCTGCTGGGCCTCGCGCAAGCTCGGGGTGCCGGTGAAATGGATCGAGACTCGGACCGAGAACATGGCCGTCGCCCACCAGGGCCGCGACCAGATCTCCTACACCAAGATGGGGGCAAAGCGCGACGGGACGATCACCTCCTTCCACGTCAAGATCGTGGCTGACTTTGGCGCTTACAACATGTTGCTGACGCCGCTGATCCCGTCGTTGGGCGCGTTCGTGATGGGTGGCTGTTACAAGATTCCCAACGTCCAGACCGACATCGTCGGCGTGTTCACCAACAAAGCCCCCACCGACGCGATCCGCGGGGCGGGCCGACCGGAAGCCACCCACATGCTCGAGCTCACGCTCGACGCCATGGCTTATGAGCTCGGGATCGACCGGCTCGAGATCCGACGCAAGAACTTCATCCCTAAGGAGGATTTTCCCGCCGCGGTCGCGACCGGCGTCGTCTATGACTCCGGTGACTACGTAAAGACGCTCGACAAGCTGATGGAGCACGTCGACGTGGAGGCCTTTCGCCGCGAGCAGGTGCAGTTGCGCGAACAGGGCATCTACCGCGGGATCGGCTTCTCCACCTACACCGAGATCTGCGGCCTGGCGCCCTCGCGGGTGACCGGCCCGGCAGGGGTTGGGGTGCAGGCCGGCCTATGGGAGTCGGCGATGGTCCGCGTCCACAACACCGGGGCGGTCACCGTCTATACCGGTACCTCGCCCCATGGTCAGGGACTGGACACGGCGATGGCTCAGATCGTGGCCGACAAGCTCGGCGTCGATCCGGCGGTCGTCGAGGTGGTCCACGGTGACACCGCCACCGGCCCCGAGGGTCGCGGCACGTACGGCTCGCGCTCGCTGGCCACCGGCGGCGAGGCGGTGGCCCGAGCCACCGACAAGGTGGCGGCCAAGGTGAAGGCGATCGTCGCAGCCGAGCTCGAGGCGGCCGCCGAGGACATCGAGGTTGCCGACAGCCGATTTTCGGTCCGCGGCTCCCCGGACAAGGGCATGGCGCTGGCCGACGTGGCCGGCGTGGCCTACATCGGCGCGGTCCCCGAGGGGATGGAGCCGGGGCTCGAGGAGACGACGTTCTACGACCCCGAGAACTTCGTCTTCCCGTTCGGAGCCCACGCCTGCGTGGTCGACGTTGACGCCGACACGGGCAAGGTCCGGGTGGTGCGTTACGCAGCCGTCGATGACTGCGGCAAGGCCATCAACCCGATGTTGATCGACGGCCAGATTCACGGCGGTGTCGTCCACGGCATCGGTCAAGCGCTCTACGAGCGCGTCCACTACGACGCCGAGGGCCAGCTGATCACGGGCACGTTCGTGGATTACGCGCTACCCACGGCCGCGGAGCTGCCGAACCTCGAGCTCGACCGCACCGAGACCCCGTCGCCGGTCAACTCGCTCGGCGTCAAGGGCTGCGGCGAGGCGGGCACCATCGCCGCCACCGCGGCGGTCAACAGCGCCGTGATCGACGCCCTGCGTCCGCTCGGCGTGGACTTCATCAACATGCCGCTCAGCCCGATGCGGGTCTGGGAGGCCATCTCAGAGGCAAGGGGAGGTGCGGCATGATCCCGGCGGCATTCGAGTACCGGGCGCCGGAATCGCTTGAGGAGGTGATCCGGGAGCTGCAGGAGAACGGCGAGGACGCCAAGCTGCTGGCCGGCGGTCACTCGCTGATCCCGCTGATGAAGCTGCGCCTGGCTGCCCCGGCGCTGCTCGTCGACCTGCGCAAGCTGCCGGGGCTGCACGGGATTCAGCGCGAGAACGGCACGTGGCGGATCGGAGCCCTGACCCCGCACGCGAGGCTCGAGCACACGCCTGAGCTCGGAATCGTCTCAGAGGTTGCGGGCACGATCGCTGATCCCCAGGTCCGCAACCGGGGGACGATCGGCGGCTCGCTGGCCCACGGAGACCCGGCCTCTGATCTGCCCGCGGTGATGCTGATCACCGAAGCTGAAGTGACGTTGCACGGGGCCGACGGACAGCGGACGGTGGCGGCCGCCGACCTGTTTCAGGACTACCTGACCACGGCGGTCGGCGAGCACGAGGTGCTGACCGAGATCCGGATCCCCGCCCTGGACGGCTACGGCCACAGCTATCAGAAGTTCAACCGCCGCAGCGAGGACTGGGCGATGGTGGGCGTCTGCGCGGTCGTCAAGGTCTCGGGCGGCTCCTGCCAGGACGTCCGGATCGGGTTCACGAACATGGCGTCGACGCCGCTGCGAGTGACAGCTGTTGAGGAGGCTTTGCGGGGCAAGTCATTATCCCCCGAGAACATCGCCGCCGCGGCCGAGCTGGCCGCCGAGGGGACAAACCCGCCGGCCGACCTCAACGCGAGTCAGGACTACAAGCGCCACCTGGCCCGGGTGATGTGTCGCCGGGCGATCGAGCAGGCCGCCGGCCAGGGGTGATGGCGCCGGACGACGAAGGGTTGACGCCGGCGCCCGCGACGATCGATTCGGTTCAGTCGGCGGGCGCCGCGCTCGCCTCGCAGGGTTACCTGGCCGACCGGCCGCTGGCCCTGGCGGTCCATCTGGCCGTCGTGCTCGAGACGCCCCTGCTGCTCGAGGGGGAGGCGGGGGTCGGCAAGACCGAGGTCGCCCGATCCCTCTCGGCGGCCCTCGGGGCACGGCTGATCCGACTGCAATGCCACGAGGGGATCGACGTCCACCACGCCGTCTACGACTGGGACTACGCGCGTCAGCTGCTCGCCCTGCGCGCCGCCGAGGGCGGGGTCGACGAGGGCGAGCTGTTCGCGCGGCGCTTCCTCCTGCGCCGGCCGCTGCTCGAGGCGCTCGAGTCCGACCCGGCGGTCCCGGTCGTCCTGCTGATCGACGAGATCGACCGCGCCGACGATGAGTTCGAGGCCTTCCTGCTCGAGTTCCTCTCCGACTTCGCCGTCACGATCCCCGAGCTGGGCACGATCAGCGCCCGGCGGCGCCCGATCGTGATCCTGACCTCCAACCGGACGCGGGAGCTCCACGACGCTTTGAAGCGGCGCTGCCTGTATCACTGGATCGACTATCCCAACGCCGAGCGCGAGCGCTCGATCGTCCACTCCCGTCTCCCGGGCGTCTCCGAGCATGTCGCGGCGCGGGTGGTGGAGGCGGTGGGCAAGCTGCGCGAGCAGGGCGACCTCTACAAGCTGCCCGGCGTGGGGGAAACGATCGTGTGGGCCCAGGCGCTGCTCGCCCTCGACGGCGAGGCCACGGGTCTCGACGATACGCTCGGCGCCGCGCTCAAGGTTCACGAGGACCTGTTGCGGGTGCGCGAGCGGGGGGTGCTCGAGGGTGTCTGACCCGGTTGGCGCCGCACCTTCGCTTGAGCCTTGGGGCGACCGCGTCGTCACGCGCCTGGCTGAGCTGACTCAGGCGCTTCGCGCGCAGGGGGTGCGCGTCGGGGTCGGCGAACTGTTGGCCGGCGTGCGCTGTCTGGAGTCGGTCGACCCCGGTTCCCGCGAGGACGCCCGGCTCGCCCTGCGCTCCGTGCTGTGCTCCGAGCGCCGTGACCTCGAGCCCTTCGAGATCGCGTTTGTGGCGGTGTTCGGGGATGGCCGTAGGTCCGGCAGCCCCCAGCCCGATCAGCCGCTGTCCGAGCTGGGGGCGATCGAGCGCGCGGCGCTGCCGTCGATGGGAGTGCCCGACCCCGGGGGGCGCCCCGCCGCCCGCGACTCGACGCCCGTCCCGGCGGCCTGGAGCGAGATCGAGCTCCTGCGCGAGAAGGACTTCGCCCGCTACACACCGGGGGAGATGGTCGCCGCCCGCGAGCTGATCGCCCGGCTCGCCCGCCGCTACCCGACCAGAATCTCGCGCCGCACCCGGACTTCGCGCCGGCGCGATCACATTCCGGATCTGCGCCACACCGTCCACGCTTCGCTGCGCACCGGCGGCGAGCCCGTCCAGCGCCGCTGGCGCGCGCCGACCCGGCGCCCGCGCCAGATGGTTCTGGTCTGCGACGTCTCGGGCTCGATGGCTCCCTACGCCCGGATGCTCCTTCAGTACATGCACGCCTGCGTCGCCGCTCGGCGCCGGGTCGAGGCGTTCGCGTTCGGAACCCGGCTGACCCGGATCACCCACGAGCTGACCGGGCGCGACCACGACCGCGCCTTGGACCGGGCGGCGGCCGCGGTCACCGACTTCTCCGGCGGCACCCGGATCGGCGACGCCCTGGCCGAGCTCAACCGCGTCCACGGCCGCCGGCTGGGCCGCAGCGCCGCGGTGGTGATCCTGTCCGACGGCTGGGATCGCGGCGATCCCGAGCAGCTCGAGGCTGAGATGGCTCGCCTGCGTCGGGCCGCCCACAAGCTGATTTGGCTCAATCCTCTGGCCGCCCACCCCGATTACGAACCGCTGACGCGCGGTATGCGTGCGGCGATCCCCCACACCGACCAGCTGCTGGCGGGCAACTCGATCGCCTCCCTGGAGCAGCTGGCTGCCATATTGGAGGAGCTGTGAACGATGTCCTGCCCGAGCTTCAGACCTGGATCGAGCGTGGTGACCGAATCGCGCTCGCGACCGTGGTTGCGGTCAAGAAATCGGCGCCCCGCCCGCCGGGCGCCAAGATGGCCGTCAACGAGGACGGCGAGATGATCGGCGCCGTTTCGGGCGGCTGCGTCGAGGGCGCGGTGATCGAGATCGCCGATGCGGTCCTGCGCGGTGAGCCGCCGCGGCGGGTGCACTTCGGGATCGCCGACGAGCAAGCCTGGGACGTCGGGCTGCCGTGCGGCGGGGAGATCGACGTGTGGGTCCAGGAGCTTCACCCGGGACCGTTCGTGGACGTTGCCCGGGCCGGCGGGCGCGCCGCCGAGGTGACGCTGCTCGAGGGCGAAGGCGCCGGCGCCAAGGTGATGTTCGCCGAGGATGGTTCCCAGTCGGGCTCGCTCGGCAGCCCCGAGCTCGACGCCGACGCGCGGGCCGCCGCCGAGGAGCTGCTCTGGCTCGAGACCTCGGAGCTGCGGGGTCCGCTGTTTGCCGACGTGGTCGCCCCGCCGCCGCGGCTGATCCTGTTCGGGGCGGTGCCGATCGCGGCTGCGCTCTGCACGCTCGCCCGGGGGGCCGGCTGGCGGCCCTACGTGGTCGATCCCCGGACGCGGTTCGCCACCCGCGAGCGGTTCCCCGAGGCCGAGGAGGTGATCGCCGCCTGGCCCGAGGAGGCCTTTGCTTCGCTGGGCGGGATCGACCAGGCGACGTCGATTGCCGTGCTCACCCACGATCCCAAACTCGACGACGCCGCTCTGACCCTGGCCCTGCGCTCGCCCGCGCGCTACGTGGGGGCGATGGGCTCCCGGCGGGCCCAGGACGCCCGCCGCGAGCGGCTGCTCGCGGCCGGGATGACCGATGAGGACCTGGCTCGGCTCGCGGCCCCGGTCGGCCTTGACCTCGGCGCGGTCAGTGCCGAGGAGACGGCGCTGTCGATCCTGGCGGAGGTGGTGGCCATGCGCCACGGGCGCGACGGGGCCCGGCTGACCGGCTCCTCGGGCCGGATCCACGAAGTTCCGGCCTAGGTAGCGCTGGGTCCGGGGGTCGCTGCGTGGCGCAACCCAGCCCGGTGATCGCGGGCCTGGTGCTCGCGGCCGGGGCCGGGACCCGGTTCGGGCCCGACAGCAAGCTGTTGGCCGACCTCGACGGGCGGCCGGTGCTGGAATGGGCGCTGGCCGCGCCATGCGCGGTGCCGGCGCTTGGGCGCGTGGTCGTGGTCCTGGGCTCGCGCGCCGATGAGATTCAGGCTCGAGTGGATTTTGGCCGCGCCGAGCCGGTGGTGTGCGACGAGTGGGAGGCGGGGCAGTCGGCTTCGCTGCGCTGTGGCCTGGAGGCACTGGCCGGCGGCGACGGTGTTGACCGAGTGCTCGTGACGCTCGGCGATCAGCCCGGTCTGACCCCTGCTGTCGTGGAGCGCTTCGTGGCCGAGCCTCCGGGTACGCGGGCGTCGTTCGAGGGGCGCCCCGGCCACCCGGTGGTCCTCGGGGGTGATCAGATCGACGCGCTGCGCTCGGTGCGCGGGGACCAGGGGGCCCGCGGCCTGCTGGACGGTGGGCGGACGGTCGAGGTGGGTCACCTATGCTCGGGCCGCGACGTCGATACCCCGCAAGACCTGGAGGCCGTGCGCCATGAAGCTAGAACAGTCATTTGAGGTTGCCGCGCCGATCGAGCGGGTGTGGGCGGCGCTGATCGACGTTGAGCACGTCGCGCCCTGCCTGCCCGGCGCGGCCGTGACCGGGCGCAACGAGGACGGCAGCTTCAGCGGGACCTTCAAGGTCAAGATCGGACCGACGTCGGCGGCCTACAGCGGCAAGCTGACGATGGAGAACGTAGACGAGGACGCCCACACCGCGACCATGAACGCCTCGGGGACCGACAAGCGCGGCCAGGGCGGTGCCAAGGCCAAGATCGTCTCCTCGGTCTCTGACGCTGGCCAGGGTGCGAGCCGGGTCGAGGTGGTCACCGATTACCACATCACCGGTCGGCTGGCCCGGTTCGGGCGCGGGGGGATGATCGAGGAGATCTCCAACAAGTTGCTGAATCAGTTCGCGAAGGCGCTGCAGGAGTCGCTGGGGGATTCGGAATCAGTCGTTGCCTCGGCCAAGGAGCCCGGAGCCGTTGAGGCTGGTGCCGGCGGGGCTGGTGCCGGCGGGGCTGGTGCCGGCGGGGCTGGTGGCAGCGGGGCCGGGGAAGGGGACGCCGAGGTTGCCGCGGTCCCTGAGACTGCTGCCCCCCTGCCGCCGCCGGTGGCTCCTCAGCCGCCGGTGGCCTCTCAGCCGCCGGTGGCCTCTCAGCCGCCCATCGGGCCAGCCGTGGAGAGTGAGCCGGTCCAGGGGCTCTCGCTGATGGGCTCGGCGCTCTGGAGCCAGGCCAAGCAGAACCCGGCCCCGCTCGTCGCGCTGGTGCTGGGCTTCCTGCTCGCGCTGCGGGTGCTGCGCCGGCGCCGCTGACCCGGCCGCGGGCCGCGGCTGACCCCTTGAAGCCGACCTGCAAAATGCGTCAAACTTGCCGCGGCCGGGCGAGTTTTCCCGCTCGCGCAGGCTCAGCCCTCATTCTGTGAAAAGTTCGCGGCGGACGGCCCAGGTTTTCCACTTTTACAGGTGCTGGCGCGCGGCACCGGGGGAGCCGGCCGGGACGCCCAGCGCGCAGCACCGGGGGAGCCGGCCGGGACCCTTGGTCAGTTCAGGTGCTCGCGCCTCGGGGCTGCCTCGAAGCTGGCGGCGGGCAGGGCGGCGACGATCTGGGTCGGGTTGATCATCGGGTGCGTGCGGTAGTAGTGGGCGCGGATCTCGTCGAAGGAGACCGTGTCGGCGACGCCGGGCCACTGGTAGAGGTCGCGGGCGTAGGGCCACAGGTTCGGGTACTCGGTCAGCTTGCGGATCGAGCACTTGAAGTGGACTTGATAGACGGCGTCGAAGCGCAGCAGGGTGGTGAACAGCCGCCAGTCCGTCTCCACCGGTTCAGAACCGAATAGAAAGCGCCGGTCGGCGAGCCGCAGGTCGAGCCGGTCCAGGGTCTGGAAGAGGCTCCGCACCTCGCGGTCGTAGACGTGCTGCCGGGTCGAGAAGCCGGTCTTGTAGACAGCGTTGTTGACGCCGTCGTAGATCTCCGCATTGAGCTCGTCGATCTCGTTCCGCACCCCCTCCGGGTAGAGGTCCAACGGGTGGGTGGCCAGGGGGACAAAGACGGTGCCGAGCATGCGCAGGATGTCGGCCGACTCGTTGTTGACGATCGTCGAGCGCTCCTTGTCCCACAGGACCGGGACGCTGACCCGGGCCTCGTACCTCGGCTCGGTGGCCTCGTAGGCCTCGCTGAGGTAATGAAAGCCATTCACGGGATCTGTGTAGTCACCGCCGGCGAACTTCCAGCCGCGGCGGTCGCGCAGGGGGCTCAGGTAGGAGACGCCGATCGCCTCCTCGAGGCCCATCAGGCGCCGGCCGATCAGGGTCCGATGGGCCCACGGGCAGGCCCGGGCCACGTACAGGTGGTACCGGCCCGCGGCGACCGCGAAGTCGCTCGAGTCATCGGCGGTGACCCAGCCGCGGAAGCTGCTCTCCTGGCGCTGGAAGGACCCGTCGCTGCCTCCCTCGCGGCCCAGAGTGAAAGTTTGAGTATCAGTGGTCATGTTTTCAGGCTACTGAGCCGGATTAGTGGGCCGGGCGAGTAAGGGGTTGCCGAGCCCCGGCTAAGGGCCCGGGGTCGGAAATCAGAGGCGAATTGCCGATGTGGAGGGGCTCGGCTGGATCGACACTGCGCTGGGGACCGACTCAACCGCCGACCGACAGGAGCCCGAGATGACAGCCACGACCCTCGATCGTGTCCGACGGATCGCCGCACGCGTGCGGAGGAGCCTGACCGAGATCAATTACGCCCAGCGGCGGATGGGGGAGATCAGGATGGGCTTGCCGTCGGTCGAACCCGCGCGGCGGCCTGGGATTGCCGCCACCGTCGGCGAGCTCGAGGCGCTGTACGCCTACCTGGAGGGGCGCGAGCGTGACGAGTACAACCGCCACCACCGCGCGGGGCACTAATGGGCCTCCCCGAAACGATGCACCCGAAATGACGGTCCCGGATGACCCACTAGGCTGTATGGCCAATGAGTGATCAGGCCGCGCGGGCCCAGCGCTTCCTGGACCTGCACCGTCCCGGGCAGCCGCTGTTGATGCCCAATCCCTGGGACGTGGGGTCGGCGCGGCTGCTCGCCTCGCTCGGCTTTGAGGCGCTGGCCACCACCAGCAGTGGCTTCGCCGCCACGCTCGGACGGCTCGACGGAACAGTGACGCGCGACGAGGCGCTGGCCCACACGGCCGACCTCGTCGCCGCCACGCCCCTTCCCGTCTCAGCCGATCTCGAGAACGGTTTTGCCGACCGCGCGGCCGGCGTGGGTGAAACGGCCGCGGCGGCCGTGGCCGCGGGCCTGGCGGGGTTTTCGATCGAGGACTCGAGCGGTCAGACCGAGGCGCCGATATTCGAGCTGGAGGTCGCCGTTGAGCGGGTCGCGGCGGCGGCCGCCGCCGCTCACCGGGGAGCCGCGCGCGTGGTCCTGACCGCCCGCTGCGAGAACCATCTGCACGGGCGGGATGACCTGGCTGACACGATCGCCCGGCTGCGAGCCTACGAGTCGGCCGGTGCTGACGTGCTCTATGCCCCGGGACTGACGTCGGCGCCGGACATCGAGGCGGTTGTCAAGGCAGTACGACTACCCGTCAATGTGCTCGCCCTGGCGGGCGGTCCGTCGGTCGGCGAACTGGCCGCCCTCGGGGTGAGCCGGGTTTCGGTCGGGGGTGCCTTCGCCTTCGCGGCCCTCGGGGCCGTGGTCGAGGCCGCGCAGGAGCTGCGCGAGCACGGCACCTACGGCTACACCGCCCGCGCAGCGGCCGGGGGCAAAGCGGCGCGCAGGGCGTTCGGGAGTCAACCGCCCGGGTAGATCCGGGCCAGCAGGCGCTGGAGAGCCGGTGAGGTCGTGCCATTGCCCGGGCAGCACGTGGGCCCGTTGACGGCGCTGATCCCGATCTCGAGGTGAGGGCCGGACGAGATCCCGACGATCCCGCAGCCGACCTCGGCGATCGGGTCGCCGGCCCGAACCACGGTCCCCACCGGGACCAGGTCAGGCTGGGCGTGGCCGTAGTAGATGTAGCGGCCGTTGAGGGGGCCGCCGCTCACACGCAGGACGGGGGCGGAGGGGCCGAAGCCCGAGATGCCCTCCTGGACGATCACCCCGTTGGTCACCGCGACCTCGACCGCGGCCGCGCCGCAGGCCGCCCCGCGAGTCGAGATATCAACGCCCTGATCCGGTGACCAGGTGCTCGGCGGCTCGACCACCGAGACGGGCAGGATCGGGAACACGAAACCCTGGCCGGCGCCCAACGAGTTCAGCTCATGAACGATCTTCAGCTCGCGCTTGACCTCGGCCAGCGAGACGGCGTGGGCGTTGGGATCGCCGATCGGATTCGAGCCCCCGACCGAGACCGCGGCCTGCTGCCCGACCGTCGGCTCGATCACCTGGGGGTGGGCGTGGAGGGCCGTCCCGGTCCGAGAGCCCGCGCCCCCCGAGGCGACGCTGGTCGCGGTGCGGTTCGAGCCGCCGGCCGTGCCGCAGCCGGCCAAGCCGATGACTATCGCCACGGCCAGTGCGGTGATCGCCTGAACACGCGCCATCGAGCCAGTTCAGCAGGTTTGGCGAGGGGGCACGCAGCTCACGCTGCGGCGCGCAGCGTGCCCAGGGGCGGCCGCTCGACGATCTCGTCGCCGACCGTGCCGAGCTCGGACTGGCCTGGAGCCAGGAAGCTCGCGGGCAGCGGACCGACCAGCCGGCCGTCGCGCTGCACCCGCGTGGCCACGGCCCGGAGGACCGAGAACGCCATCGGTCCGAGGTCGCGCAGCGGCTGATGGGCGTTCTGGCGAACGTCGAGGTCGACCTGGGCGATCGCGTCCAGCCCCACCTCCCGGTGGGCGTCGAGCAGCAGGGCGACGTCGACCCCGTACCCGGTCACGAAGGGTAGGCGCACGAGCAGGTCCCGGCGTGCCGCGATCTCGCCGGCCAGGGGCTGCTCGACGGCGGCGAGATCCGGATAGAACAGGTTGAGCAGGGGGCGGGCGGTGAGTTCGGTGACACGACCGCCGCCGTCGGGCAGGGTCACCGCGCCGACTTTGAAGGGGCGCCGATAGAAGCCCTTGACGAAGGCGATCTCCTGGCCGCAGAGCAACGGCCCGAGCAGACCGCACGCGAAGTGAGGCCCGAAGGCCTCGGTGTCGGCGTCCAGAAAGCAGATCACGTCGCCGGTCAACACATCCAGGGCCCGCCACATCGCGTCCCCCTTGCCGAGCACCGGTCCCAGCCCGGGACGCAGCTGCTCCTGGTCGTGTACCTCGGCCCCCAGCTCGCGCGCGATCTCCGCCGTACCGTCGCAGGAATGATCGACGACCACGATCTGGTCAATCACGCCCTGCTCGCGCAGGCCAACCAGCGGCTCGAGAATGCCCCCGATGGTCGCGGCCTCGTTGCGGGCCGGGAGGCAGACCGAAACCGTGCTGTGGCGCTCGGCGGCGAGGCGCGCCGCTGGGAAGTCAGCGTGGGCAAAGGTATTGCGGCGATGCCAGGCGCGGGCGCGAAGTGACATGAGGGACAGAGGATGACAGCCGCGCCCGGCCGGCGGGACTCGAGCCGGGCGAGCGCGGGCCAGGCCCCGGTCAGCGTGTCAGCCCGATAGGATCGCAGTTGGGAGCGGGAGAGGTCTCTGGCGGGTTTGCGGGTTGCCGACCGGTCAGCTGAGAACGACTGTGAGCGCGCGCATGTCCATCACAACGCAGGGCGTAGCCCCTCGGCCGGCTGCGGAGGGCATCGGGGGATGAGGCAGGTCTTCCGGGTCGCTGTCTACCGGCGGCTGTTGGCCGCCTATGGACTCAACGAGCTCACCTGGGGCATCGGGACGGTGGCCCTGGCCATCCTGGTCTACCGTCGAACGGGAAGCGCGCTCGGCGCCACCGCCTTCTTCATCTGCTCGCAGTTCCTCCCCGCGCTGCTTTCGCCCGTGCTCGTCGCCCGGGTGGCTGGGCAAGCCCCGCGCCGGACCCTGCCGGTGCTCTACGGGTTGGAAGCGCTCCTATTCGGGTTGCTGGCGTGGATGAGCACCGAGTTCTCGCTGATACCGGTGCTCGCCGTGGCGGCGATCGACGGCCTCATCGCCCTCAGCGCGCGCGTCCTGGCCCGTTCGGCGACGGTCGAGGTGCTCCGGCCCCTCGATCTTCTGCACGAGGGCAACGCCGGGATCAACTTCGCGTTCACAGGCGCGTTCATGATCGGCCCGGCCGTGGGCGGCGCGATCGTGGCGGCCGGCGGGACCGTGGCTGCCCTGCTCGTCAACTGCGGCCTGTTCGCGGGGGTCACCGTGGTGCTGGCGACGGCCGTCAGCCTGCCCGACGTCAACCCGGAGGAAGGGGCCGGCGGATCGGTCGTCCAGCGTCTGCGGATGGCCGCTCGGCACGCCCAGACTGATCCTCCGACGCGGGCGATCCTGATCCTGCAGGCCTTCGGGATGGTCGTGGGCACGATCTCGATTCCCGTTGAGGTCGTCTTTGCCCAGCACACCCTGCACGCCGGCGCCGGCGGCTACGGTGCGATGTTGTCGGGCTGGGGCGCTGGCGCGGTTATTGGGAGCGCCGCCTACGCTCGCTGGCGCCGTCGCCCGGGCCGCTCGCTGATCACGCTCAGCGCGGCGGCCCTGGCGTTCGGGTTCGCGGTCATGGCCGCCGCCCCGGGGATCGCCGTCGCCGTCGCCGGATCTGCGGTGGGCGGCTTTGGCAACGGAGTCGGTTCGGTGGCCGAGCGGACGATGCTCCAGGAGTACACGCCGCGGCGCTGGATGAGCCTGATGATGAGCTTGAACGAGTCGCTCTCACAGGCCGTGCCCGGGCTCGGATTCGTGCTCGGCGGCGCGATCACGGCTCTGGCCGACCCCAGGCTCGCCTTGGCGGCTGCGGCCGTGGGCTCGGGGCTCTTCACGGCCGGCGCGTGGATCCTGCTCAGTGCGGAGCGGATCGGACCGCTTCCGGACGGCACCGCGGGAGTGACGCCCGAGCCGCAGACAGAAAGAGTTCCCTCGGCCGCCGGAGGGCGTGAGACGCTTGTCTGATGGGAAATGCGTTCAGGGTCAAGCAGCCGTCGGTTCGAGGGTGACGTTGTGGCCGAGTTCTTGGAGGCGGGCGATGAGTCGTTTGGTGGCGCGTTCGGGGTCGCGGCGTTGGAAGTAGTCGCCGCCGAGCTCGCGGTAGGTCTCGCCGGTGCTGAACATGTGCCAGTAGGCGATCAGCATCGAGTGTTTGACGGCGCCGAGCGCGCGGCCGTGCCCGATCCGGGGGCGCAGCCGCTGGTATTGGGCTTGGAGGTAGGTGCCTTTGGAGCGGGTCGCCGCCAGCGCGGCTTCTTCCAGGGCGATCCCGAGCCACTTGCTGCCTTTGCGGGTCCGGCCGGATCGGCGTTTGCCGGCGGACTTATCGTTGCCGGGGCAGCCCCCAGCCCAGCTCGCGAGGTGTCGGGCGGTCGGGAACACGCTCATGTCGACGCCGATCTCAGCGACCATGACCTCGGCGGTGCGTCGGGCGACGCCGGTCAGGCTGCTGGCCAGCGTGACCCCGGCGGCGAAAGGGCCGAGCTGTTCCTCGATCGCGTCGGAGAGCCGGGTGATCTGCTCGTCCAGGAAATCGAGGTGCGCGAGGATCGCGCCGATCACGAGCGCGTGATGCGGTTCAAAGCGCCCTTCGAGCGCTTCCCGCAACGCGGGGATCTTGGCCCGCAGCCGGCCTTGGGCGAGCTCGGCCAGGACCTTCGGGTCTGTCGTGCCCTGAACGAGCGCGTCGAGCATCGAGCGCCCGGACTTCCCGAGAATGTCAGAGGCGACGCAATCGAGCTTGATGCCGGTGTCCTCCAGCGCTTTGTGCAGCCGGTTGGCCTCACGCTGACGCTCGGCGATCTGCGTCTTGCGATACCGGGTGAGCGTCCGCAGCTGCCGCTGCGGCTTCGGGGGCACGAAGCTGCCGCGCAGAAGCCCGGCTTCCATCAGCTGACAGAGCCATTGCGCGTCAGAGACATCGGTCTTGCGGCCGGGAACCTGCTTGACGTGCCGGGCGTTGCAGAGCGTGAGCTCGAAATCGTCCTCCAGGACGTGCCACACGGGCTGCCAATACACGCCGGTGGCTTCCATCGCGACGTGCGTCACGCGATGCGCGGCCAGCCAGTCCCGCAACGCCATCAGCCCCGCGACCGTGGTCGAGAATTCCGCCACATGCGGCTCGCGCGAGCCCGCGGCGTCCGGGACCCGGACGCACGCGGTGACCTGCGCCTTGTGGACATCGAGCGCGGCGACGCGCTCGAAGATCGTCTCCATCACACCTCCCAGATCGAACACCGGATGGTGTTGCCCGCAGGGGCTTCCAGAACAGACGAGTCTGATGGTCGCGCTCTGAGCGGCAGTCCGGGGATCCGGGGGAAGCTCCCACGCCAAACTAGACACGGGCGCACAGGCACCAAGAACAAATCGGCGTCAGCAGGCAACCACCAGATCCTCGCCCATTTCACCCGCCCGCGGGAGCCCGCAGGGCAGGACAACTAGAAGGTCAAGAGGATTGCATTTCGCCGGCCGACGAGTCAGTCCTGGTCGACCGCAGTTATCGGCGGGTTTCAAGCCGCGTGAAATGCGGTTCCTGGACTAGGATCGACAGGAGCCGAGGATCGC
>JBOGYN010000239.1:0-2379 GCA_050696855.1 Solirubrobacteraceae bacterium
CGGGGCAGCATGTCCCCGGCAGGGCGCTCACCGAGCACGATGTCGGAGATCAGCGTCCTCATGACGTCGCGATGGAGCCGTGCCATTAGATCATCGCATCACATCGAGCGGCGGCAGGCAAGCCACGCTCATCCGGCCCGGCGTGCGGTCAGCCCTCCGTCAACCAAGAGAGACGCCCCGGTGATGTAGCTGGCCTCCTCGGACGCGAGAAAGCGTACGACACGCGCGACCTCTACGGGGTCGCCGATCCGGCCGAGCGCGACGCCGGCGACCATCCGCCGCTCCGCCTGCTCGCGATCGTCAGCCAGGTCGATGCTCTCTCGCACCAGCCTCGTGTCTATGAACCCGGGTGCGACGACGTTCACCCGGATCCCGTACTGGCCGTAGTCGAGCGCGAGGCTGCGCGTGAGACCCACGAGCCCGGACTTCGCCGCGGCATAGGGGAAGAAGCCCTCCAGCGTGACGAAGCCGTGTAACGACGAGACGTTCACGATCGATCCCCGGCGCGCGCGCTTGAGGTGCGGCAGCACGTGCTTGGCGGTGAGCCAGGCGGCTTTCAGGTCAATGCCGAAGAACCGGTCCCACTCGGCTTCCGACATCTCGATCGCGTCGAAGTTCGCGTTCACGCCGGCGTTGTTGACGAGGATCGTCGGCGGACCGAAGCTCCGCAGGCAACGGTCGACGAGTCCCACCACATCGGCCTCGTTCGAGACGTCGGCCCTGCGGAACAGCGCGCCTTCGTCGCCTCCGAGCTCGGCCCTGGCCGCTTCGCCGACGTCCGACTCCCGCCCGCAGAACATCACGCGCGCGCCCTGCTCGACGAACAGTTCGACAATCGCCCGACCGATGCCGCGCGAGCCGCCGGTGACGATCGCAATCTCGCCGGTCAGGGAAGACTTGGAAGGCGGGTTGGAAGGGATCCGGTCATTATATGTCGCGTGCAGAGGATCGCGATTGATCACCCCTATCGCCTGAGGGCCGTCGGGCCCGAGCGTGAGCAGCTGGGCGAAGGCCCGATCTGGGACGATCGCGGCGGCCGCCTGCTCCGGGTCGACATCCTCGGCGGCCGCGTCCTGGCGTCGATGCCGCCCTACCAGAGGAGCGCGACGATGGCCGTCCGCGGCGAGGTCAGCGCGGCGGTCTTGTGCGAGGCCGACGGGATCGTCCTGGCGATCGGCCACGAGCTCGTTGGCTACGGCTCAGACGGGTCTCACGAGACGCTCGCAATCGTCGAGGCCGGCAAGCCTGAGAACCGTTTCAACGATTGCCGGTGCGATCCGCAAGGCCGCCTCTGGGCGGGAACGATGAATAAGCAGCGCCGCTTCGGCCGCGCGGCTCTCTATTGCTTGACGGCCGGCGAGCCGATCCGGCGGGTGATCGCCGAGACGACGCTGTCTAATGGGATCGGGTGGAGTCCGGGCGGCGAGCTCATGTACTTCGTCGACAGCACGACCCAGGGGATCGACGTGTTCGACTTCGACGGGACGACAGGGATGATCGAGAATCGGCGACGGTTCGCGACGGTCGATCCCGGCGGCGGTCTGCCAGACGGGCTGACCGTCGACGCCGCGGGCGGCGTCTGGCTTTGCCTTTTTGGCGGCGCCGCGATCCACCGCTACGCGCCTGACGGGAGCCTCAACGACGTGATTCAGCTGCCGGTCACGAACCCAACCTGTCCGGCGTTCGGGGGCCCCGACCTCGAGACGCTGTTCATCACGAGCGCGCGGCACCGCTTATCTCAAACCCAGCTCGATAAGGAACCGCTTGCCGGCGCGGTCCTGGCGCTCGAGCCAGGAGTCGCCGGCCTGCCGGCCAACCGGTTCGCCGGCTGGAGCGGACCGCGGCCGGTGTCGCGGCCGGTTACCGCATAGGGGCATGCGGCCGCGTCGCTCAACCGACATTAAGGGTCGCTTGTCGAGCCGGGAGTCGATGCCATGCGCTGCGCGTTCTTGCTATCCGTCCTTGTGACCGCCGTGGTCGCCTCCGCCGCCGCGAGTTCGGCCCTTGCGGTCGCGGACGAGATCCAGAGCGGAGCCGGCGGACGCTGCCTCGACGCCGACCGCAAACGATCGGAGCGAACGGGACCAAAGTCCAGCTGTGGGAGTGCAACGGCTCGCGCCAGCAGCGCTGATGCGGCAGACAGCACACTGGATCGCTGACAGCCAGCGCGCCAGTCGTCGCGGTGCCGGCCAGGCCGGCCCGGCAGCGCCACCATCTCGTGGTCGGCGCCGAGCGTCAGCTCTGGGGGCGAACCCGGGTGGTACTCAGGCCGGCTACTCGCTACCTATGAGTGTGCACCACAGGTGATGATGTGATTAGATCACACTAGAGGCGCGACTCTCCTCACGCGTCCTCCTCCTACGCGGGGCGGCCACTCAT
>JBOGYN010000240.1:0-16565 GCA_050696855.1 Solirubrobacteraceae bacterium
CCGGCCCGCAGGGCAGCGGCGCGGATTGATGGCCGGCCGTAGAGGATCGCGGCGGTCTGCTTGAGCGCCAGGCCCAGGGTCTCGTCGTAGGGATACCACCAGGGGTTGCGCACCGCCGAGGGCTCCCAGACCCGGAGCTTGATGTTCACGCACTCATAGAGACCGAACTTCGAGTGCGTCCGGCCGAGCCCCGACGCCTTGACCCCGCCCCAGGAGCACTGGCATGCCCCGTGGCTGAACATGTGGTCGTTGATCCAGACCATGCCCGCCTCGAGCTCGCGGGCGATGCGCTCACCGCGGTCGCGGTCCGCCGTCCAGACCGACGCCCCGAGGCCGAAGTCGCTGTCGTTGGCCAGCTTCACCGCCTCGTCCTCGGAGTCGACGACGATGATCGGCAGCACGGGCCCGAAGATCTCCTCGCGCATGATCCGCATCTCGTGCGTGACCCCGGTCAGCACGGTCGGAGCGAAGAAGTTGCCCGACAGGCCGCCCGGAGCCTTGCTCACGGGGCCGCCGCACAGCACGGTCGCCCCAGCCGCGACGGCGTCGTCCACCAGCTCTGACACGAGCTCGAACTGCTCGCGGGAGACCATCGGCCCGATCGCCGTCTCCCACCCCATCGGATCGCCGATCGGTAGGCCGCCGGCGCCCCGCACGACCCCGGCGATGAAATGCTCGGACACGTCGCGCTGCACGTACACGCGCTCGATCCCCGAGCAGGTCTGCCCGGCGTTGGCAAACCCCCCCCAAAGCGCTCCGGCGATCGCGTGCTCGAGTTTGGCGTCGCGCAGCACGACCATCGGATCCTTGCCCCCGAGCTCGAGCACCGAGCCTTTGAGCTGACGCGCGCACGCCTCGCCGACCCCCCGGCCGGTCTCGACGGAGCCGGTGAAGAACACCTTGGAGACGCTCGACTCAACCAGCGCCGCGCCGGTGCCCGGGCCGTGGATCACGCGCACGAGCCCCTCGGGGATCCCGGCGCGCTCGAACACGCGCCCGATGCGCTCGCCGATCAACGGCGTCAGGGAAGCGGGCTTGAGCACCACGCCGTTGCCGGCCATGAGCGCGATCGCCACCTCGCCGAACGGGATGCTCCAGGGATAGTTCCACGGCGAGATGACGCCGATCACGCCGAGCGGCTCGTAGGTGAAAGCCGAGCGCTTGGTCTTGAGAAAGAGCTGGGGCATGGCCAGCGGCTCGTCGGCCAGAATCGTCTGCCCCTCGCGGGCGATCCAGGTCAGCGCGTCGATGGTCGGGAGCAATTCCATCGTGAAGGCCTCGTTGCGGGGCTTGCCCTGCTCGGCGACGATCAGGTCCCGGATCTCGTCGGACTCATCGATCAGGACCTGAGCGGCCCGTTGGAGGTAGCGCGCGCGGTCGCGCAAGGTGAGCTGGGCCCAGAACGGCTGGACCTTGGTCACGGCGTCGACGACCGCCTGCACCTGATCGGGGGGCGTCGTCGGGACCATGCCCAGGCTGGCGCCGGTGGCGGGATTCAGTGACTCCAGCGAGGCCGAGGACGTGGCGGTCACGGCGCGGAGGCTATCGGCTGCTCGTGGTCAGGCGGCGCGGGTCCGGGCCAAGGCGCTGGCGCGACCGACCAGCGCCTCGTGAACAAGCTCCTCCAGGCCCTCGGTCGCGTCGCGATCGGCGACCACCCACGTGGGCTCATGGGCACGAGCGTTGTCATCCAGTTCGATCAGCCCGACGCCGACGATCGTCTCGGCCGAGCCGATCAGCGCGGTGGCGCAGAGGACGATCCGCTCGCGGGGGTGCGAACGCAGCAGCCTGGCCAGCTCAAGGCCGGTCACGGTCAGCCCCTGGCGGTGCATCAGGTCCTCGATCCCAGCCAGATCGCGAACACGGGCCAGCCGCAGGCACACGCGTGGTCCGCGCGGAAGCTGGTAGTAGCGGGCCAGAAGGGCCCCGGGGTCAAAGCTCGACATCACTTCCTACAGTGTAGTAGCTTCGCCTCGCCAGGGCCCGCAACGGGTCTGTTATCGGCTCTCGTCGCGAGCACGAATTACCTGTTAAACGCGCTATTCCGCGCCTGCAAGGCCGCGTGCACGGCGGACTTCGGCCAACCGCTCGCGCAGCGCCGCTTCCGCGTCGTCGGGCGCATAGAAGCGCGCGCCGATCGCCCGGGACGGCATCAGTTCCTGCGCAGCAAGGTGACCGGGATGGCGATGCGGATTGTCGTAGCCGGCGTCGCTCCGGGTGGAGGAGCGCAGCTGCGCGGGCGGCGGGTCGGCGCCCTGCTCGGTGATGTACTCGCGGGCGGCGAACACCGCCCGCTTGGCGGCGTCTGACTTGGGCGCCAGCGACAGATAGACGGCCGCTTGGGCCAGGGCGAACTGACACTCGGGCAGGCCGACGTGCTCGACGGCAGCCGCCGCTGCGGTGGCGACCACGAGGGCCTGGGGGTCGGCGTTGCCGATATCCTCGGAGGCCAGGACGACCATCCGCCGGACGATGAAGCGCGGGTCCTCGCCACCTTCGAGCATCACGGCCAGGTAATAGAGCGAGGCGTCGGGGTCCGAGCCCCGTGTGGCCTTGATCCAGGCCGAGATCGTGTCGTAGTGGCGGTCGGCCTGACGGTCGTAGAGCAGGGCCCGGCGCTGGAGGGCGTCCTCGGCGTGGGTGAGGTCCACCGGCTCCCCGTCGCCGGCGGCTTCACAGGCGAGCTCGAGGGCGTTCAGCGCCGAGCGGGCGTCACCGCCGGAACGTTCGGCCAGGAAGTCCAGCGCCGCGGTCGCAACCCGATCGGGCGGCCCGCAGTGCCCGCGCTCGACGGCGCGGTCCAGGAGCCGACGGACGTCATCGGGCCCGAGGGCCTGGAGCTCGTAGAGATGGGTGCGAGAGATCAGGGCCGAGTTGACCTCGAAATACGGATTCTCAGTCGTGGCCCCGATGAGAATGATCAGCCCGTCCTCCACGGCCGGGAGCAGGGCGTCCTGCTGGGCCTTGTTGAAGCGGTGGATCTCGTCCAGGAAGAACACGGTCCGTCGCCCCCCGCTGCGGATCCGATCCCGGGCCCGGGCGACGATCGCTCGCACCTCGGCGCGGCCCGCCTGGACCGCGCTCTCCTCCTCAAAGGCGGCGCCCGACGCGTGGGCGACGAGACGGGCCAGAGTCGTCTTGCCGCTCCCCGGCGGGCCGTGCAGGATCATCGAGTGGGGGTGGCCTTCCTCGATCGCCCGGCGCAGTGCCGAACCGGCGGCGAGCACGCCCTCCTGACCCACGAGCTCGTCGAGCGTGCGGGGACGCATCCGGGTGGCGAGCGGGGCCTCGGGACTGATCGGCTCTTCGCCGCCGTTCGCGCCGGCATCGTCGAACAGCTGCTCCATCCCCGGAGTATGGCCGCAGCCAGGCGGTCAAGCCAGGATCCGGCCCGCTGAGACCGGACCGCCCCTACGCTTGGCCGCGTGCCTGGACGTGTGCTCACCGCCGCGATCGCCGGTGGCCTGGCGGCCCTCGTGGCTGTGCACCTGCTGCTGCTGCACACCTACTGGGACTACAGCGAGGGCGTGTACGCGCTCAGCTCCCGCCTGATCCTGCACGGGTCCGATCTCTACGGCCAGATGGTGGGGGCGCAGCCCCCCGGGGTATTCGTGACCGGCGTCGTCCTGCTTGCCATTCACGACAGCCTCGAGTGGCTGCGCTTCGCGGTCGCCGTGCTTCAGCTCGGAGCCGGGTTGATCGCGGCCCAGATCGTCTACCGCGTAACCGGCCACCGGCTCGCCGCGATCCTGACCCCGGCCGCGATGCTCCTGACGCCGTGGGCGGTGCACGAGCACGGCGCGCTCACCCCCGAGCTGGTGGCACTGCCGGTGATGCTGGGAGCGACGCTGCTCAGCGTCGATCGCCGCCGCGCCGGGCCGGCGGGTGTCCTGTGCGGCGTGCTGGTGCTGATCAAGTTGCCGCTCGTGATCCCGGCCCTGGCCCTGGTGATGATCGCCCCTGACCGGCGGGGAATGGCGATCTGGGCCGCGGCTACGCTGATCCTCGGACTCGCGGTCACAACTACGTTGGGAGGCAGCGGCTTCTGGCGCGACGTGGTCATCGCTCAGACCCACGTGGGTGTCCGCTCGCTCGGACTCCTCAAGGGCTTCTGGGCCCAGGCGGGCTGGAACGTGCTCGGTCTGCTCGCTGCGGCAGTGGTCGCCGCAGCCGGCCGCGCCGGCGCTCGTGACCGTCCGATGCTCAACGCCAGCCTCGCTCTGGCAGTGGCCAACGTGATCACCTTCCTGACCAACTTCAAGGTGGGCACCGGCCTCAATGTCACGGTCCCGGTCGAAGCGTCGCTGGTGCCGCTGGCGGCGATCGGCACCGTCCTGGCCTTCCGGGCCGCGCGCTACCGCAGTGGGGTGCCGACGCCACTGGCTGCCCGCGGACCCGCGCTCGCTGGGCTCTGCACGGTGGGTGCGGTGTTCACCTTGGCTCAGAGCGTGTCGCTGATCGCCTCGCCCCACAATCCGATCCCGTTCCTACGCGCCTTCTCGGCCCCGGCTTGGGAGATTTCGATGACCAGCGGCCAGCTCGAGGCCGCGGTGGCCGCGGCTCGAGCCTGCCCGCCCGGCGCGCCTTACGGGAGCGCGCCCCTGATCGCGATGATCGCCCAACGACTCCCCCCGGCCGGGCAGCCGGACGGCTTTTTGCCCTTGCACTCCTCCACGCTGGCCGCGGTCGCCGCGCAGATTCGCGCCGCCCGCGGAGTCTGCGGCTAGCGGGGCCTGCGAGCGGCGCTACCGCGCGGCCGCATCGGCCTCCCGGGCCAGATCGGTCATGAACGCGAAGAAGGCCGGTGACTGCCGGCGGAACAGTCCGTCGGCGGTCAAGAACTTCAAGGCGCCCATCGCCGCGCCGTGGGTCCCGGTCGGGCGAATGACCGAGCACACCGGGAACTTGCGGTCCAGGAAGACCGTCGGCTCGGGCATGATCAGATTGGTCTGGAAGTCCTGACCAGCGAACGGGGCCTTATTGAGGTCAGGGAACTCCAGCCCGTTGGTGGGGTCCGTCAGCGCCGGCGCGTTGCCGGCTTTGTCGCTCCAGGTCTGAAAATGCATCGTCTCGGTTGGCCCGATGCTGAGCAGGACGCGCAGCACCTCCGGATCCCGGACCCTTTGCGCCAACGAGGGGTACAGGCTGGTGCCGCCCTGCTCGATCGTCCCAAAGTGAAAGCCGGCCGTGTTGGCGATCGCCTGCAGGTGATCGGGGGGCGTCAGGTCGGCATCGGATCTGGGGATGGCGGGAAACCGCCCCTTCAGAAGCCCGGGGACGGCCGGCGGGAAGGAGGCGCCGGAATCGGGATTCTTGGTGCGGCTGCGATACCGCGTCCACCAGGTGGTGTCGACGGTCAGCTCCATCAGGTTCGTGAGCCGCTTGATCGGCTGGGCGCCGGTCGCCGTGCTGCCTTTCAGTGTGCGGAAACGCTCCAGGCTGACCGGCTTCCCACCACGCGCCTTCAGATACGCGTTGATGAACGTGAAATGAGTGAACTCGTCCTCGGTGTTGTCATGGATGTACTGCGCCATGTCCGCATCCAGCATCGCCAGGGCCGCGGTGTAGGCGCTGCTGCCGGTCCCGCCGGGCACCTCGCTGTCCTGGACGCCGCCCAGCTCGTTGTACTGCTGCCAGAGATCCGTCTCCAGGATCTCGGCGGCCGACAGGAAGCGGAGAATCGCCTCGTCTCCTTCGGTCAGGCGCGTGCGGGCGAGGGCCAGCGGCACGTCGGCCAGCAATCCGGCGCCGAGTGTTCCAGCGCCGGCGGCGACCAGAAACGACCGACGACTGCTCAGGTGCCGCCCGTTCTCTGATGGTTGTCCTTCGTGTTCGCTACTCATTTTGTGCTCCGTTCGATCGTCGGGAAACAACTCGCTGAACGCTGCCCTGGCGGCGCTTTCATGATCAAGGCGCCCGGGCGTGCTGTTCACCGGTCGCCAGCGCAGCGGCTACTGCAGCCATGACTATCTCGACGCCATCGCCCGGCATTTCTTCCCGGTCCCGGTCCCGGCACCGCCGGCCCGGGCCGGCCCGGCACCTTCGCTCGATGCGACTAGTGGGTCTCCCAGGAACGTTGCGCCTGAAAGGGCGAGGTCCGGGGGCCGTCAGGCAAGGACGCAGGAGCCGTGGCGCAGCAGCGCTGCGCGAGGCTCCGAGGACGCTGCATGGCGGTCATCCGGGACCGCCATTTCGGGTGCATCGTTTCGGGGAGGCCCACTAGCTCAAGGGCTGTGCAGTCCGGTCAAGAACTGGGGCGGCCGACCGCATCGAGCACGGTCTCGTGCAACGGGCCATTGGTCGCCAGCCCGTCGCCGCCCTCGGCCGTCACCACCCCGCCCAGGTCGGTGAAACGCCCGCCGGCTTCGGCTACGACCACCAGGGGCGCAGCGAGGTCCCAGAACGAGGCGGCCGGGTCAATCGCGATCTCGGCGGCCCCTTCGGCAACGAGCATGTACTGCCAGAAATCACCGTAGCCGCGGGTTCGCCAGCAGCGACGGCCGAGGTCGGTGAGCGCCTGCAGCCGACCGGTCTCGAGCCACTCCTCAAAGCCGCCGAAGCAGAGCTGGGCGTCGGACAGCGAGCGGATCGCCGAGACCCGCAGCGGCCGGGGCGGGGCGCCTGCCTCGCGCACGAACGCGCCGGCGCCGCGGGTCGCCCACCAGCGCCGCGACAGGGCGGGGGCCGAGACGACGCCGGTGCTGAGCACGCCGTCCTCCTCGAGCGCGAGCAGCGTGGCCCAGACGGGGACGCCCCGGACATAGCTCTTGGTGCCGTCGATCGGATCGAGGACCCAGCGCCGGTGGGCGCCCGGGACTGCGTCCACTCCGTACTCCTCACCGACGATCGCGTCGCCGGGAGCAAGCTCAGCCAGACGGGCGCGCAGCGTCTGCTCGACCGCTCGGTCGGCCTCGCTGACGGGCGTCAGGTCGGGCTTGGTCTCGACCAGCAGATCCTCAGCCCCAAACCGCGCCATCGTGATCTCGTCAGCGAGATCGGCCAACTCCAGGGCGAGCGTGAGGTCGTCGTCGGCTTCGGGCACGGCGAGCATGCTACGCCGCTAGGCTGAGCCGGCATGACCGACGAGCAGCTGCAGAGCGAGTGCACAGAGGTCCTTCAGCAGCTGCTCCGTTTCAACACCGTCAACCCGCCCGGCAACGAGCGCGCAGCGATCGAGTACCTCGAGGGCTTCGTGGCCCAGGCCGGCTTTGAGACCGAGGTGCTCGGGGCCGACCCCGAACGGCCCAACCTGATCGCCGACCTCAAGGGCGAGACCGACGGCGCGACCCTGTGCTTCCTCGGTCACGTCGACACGGTCCTCGCCGATGCCTCGGAGTGGCAGCACGATCCCTGGTCTGGCGATCTCGCCGACGGCTTTATCTGGGGCCGCGGGTCGCTCGACATGAAGTCTCAGGTCGCCGCCGAGGCCGTGGCCGGCGTGGCGCTCGCCCGCAGCGGCTGGCGACCGGCCCGGGGCAACCTGAAGCTGGTCTTCGTCGCCGACGAAGAGACCGGGGGCGACATCGGCGCCCACTGGCTGACCAGCGAGCACCCCGACAAGGTTCGCTGTGACATGCTGCTCAACGAGGGCGGGGGTGAGTCCTTCGACTACGGCGGCCACCGGCGCTATGGCGTCTGCTGTGCCGAGAAGGGCATCTTCCGCTTCAACGTCAACGCCCACGGCGCGGCCGGCCACGCTTCGTTGCCCCGCACGGGAGACAACGCGCTGCTCAAGCTCGCCCCCGTGCTGGCCCGGCTCGCCGACCAACCCGAGTCCTACTCGGTCACCGAGGGTCCGGCGGCGCTGCTGCGCGGCCTGGGCGAGGACCCCGATGACCCGGGGGCGGCGCTGGCCCGGATCGCGGCCGCCGACCCACGCCTGCGGACCCTGGTCGAGCCGATGTTCGGGGTCACGCTGACCCCGACCATGTCCAGCGCCTCGGGCAAGATCAACGTGATCCCTTCCCGGGCCCAGGTCCGGGTCGACTGTCGTGTCCCGCCCGGCCTCGGCGAGGAGGCCGCCCGCCAGCGCATCGCCGAGGTGCTCGGCCAGGAGTCCGACGAGCTCAGCATCGAATTCACCGAGCAGGTGGTCGGAAACCAGTCGACGGTCCGCAGCGAGCTGATGGACGCGATCGAGCGCTGGGTCGCAGCCAACGACCCCGGGGCAACCGCGGTGCCCGTGATCCTGCCCGGCTTCTCTGACTCGCGCTGGTTCCGGGACGCCTTTCCCGACTGCGTGGCGTACGGCTTCTTCCCCCAGCGCCACCAGGGCCTACTCGAGGCCGCGCCGCTTGTGCACAACGCCGACGAACGGATCGACGTTCGTGATCTCGGCTTCGCGACCCGCTTCTACGCCGACATCGCCCGCAAGCTGCTCGGCTGAGCGCTCGCCGCCCAGCTCGCGCGTCGAGCGCGGGAGCAGGGCAAGGATGAGCATCGCCAGCGTCAGCCCGCCCCCCACGCCGAGCACGACCCGGGCGCTGAAGTTTCCGGCCAGCGGCCCGGCGATCGCGAACCCGACCGGCAGCAGAGCCAGCGAACCCATCCAGTCATAGGCGCTGACCCGGGACAAGGCGGCGGCCGGAATGTGGCGGGCCAGCGCCGTCTCCCACCAGATCCCGAACAGCGAGAAGCCGTAGCCCGAGGCCACCGCGCTGATGATCATCACCGCGACCGGTGCGCCGAGCGCGAACAGCACGTTCTGCAGCGGCCAGGCCATGATCAGCAGCAGCCCAGCCAACAGCGGCCTCGCCGGCCGCCAGCGCAGGCCGATCAGCGAGCCGATCACCGCGCCGGCACCGGCCACACTCTCGAGCACCCCGAACAGCCCGGCGCCCCCGTAGTGGTCACGGGCAA
Organism: Solirubrobacteraceae bacterium; assembly: GCA_050696855.1. Classification (GTDB taxonomy): domain Bacteria; phylum Actinomycetota; class Thermoleophilia; order Solirubrobacterales; family Solirubrobacteraceae; genus Palsa-465. Next base: position 8,860 of record JBOGYN010000240.1, read on the forward strand.
TGACCGGCGCCAGCGCGTACCACTGCGCGTAGCCAAACAGCACGGCGCCCGTGAAGGCGGCGATCGTCACCCATACCCAGGGTCGGGAGCGAACCTCGCTGAAGCCCTCGCGAAGCTCGGCCAGCACCGAAGCCGGCTGCGCACGGGCCGGCGGGGCCTGACCGCGCGCCCGGGGACGGACCCGGGCGAGCAACGCGGCGCTGAGCACAAACGTGGCGGCGTCGAGGACGAAGGCCTCACCGGCGCCCACCCCGAGCACGAGAGCGGTGCCCAGCGCCGGGCCGACGAGGATGGCCACGTTCTCGGTCGAGGCCGACAGGGCCTGGGCGTCCTGGACGAGCCCGTCGGGGATGGTCTGGGGCAGCAGCCCGGTGTAGGCGGGCTGAAAGAAAGCCCGGGCAGCGCCGAACAGGGCCTCGATCACCACCATCTCCACCACCGATGCCCCGCCCGCCAGGATCAGCACGGCCAGCGTGCCGTGCAGGACGGCCCGAGCCCAGTCGGCGACGATCATGATCCGATGGCGCGGCAGGCGGTCGGCCCACACGCCCCCGAACAGCAGCAGCACGACCAGGGGCACCGACTGCGCCGCGAGCACCAGGCCGAGGTCGGTGGCCGACCCGGTCCGCTGGGTGATGTACAGCGCCAGGGCGACGATCACGGCCTGATCGCCGACCGCGCTGGCGGACTGGCCCAGGAACAGGTATCGAAAATCGGGGTGGCGCAGAACGCGCAGGTAGGACGACATCCGGGGAATAGACTCCCACGGCATGTCGACCCGGGTCTCCGCGCGTCTGGACCCGGAGATCTTCCGGCTACCGGTCGACCGGATCCGCGCCGGCTACTACTCAGACGCCTACTTCGTCTACACCAAAGCACTGCTGGAGAACGAGGGCGAGCACCCGCACGTCACCGTGCAGGTGTTCCAGAAGGAGACTTCGCTGCTGGGCGGCATCGACGAGGCGATCGCCGTGCTCAAGACCTCCGCCGGACATGAGCAGGCCGGCGAGTGGATCTCCGGCTGGGACCAGCTCGTCGTCCACGCCCTGCACGAGGGGGACGAGATCGCGCCCCGGGAGACCGTGCTGACGATCGAGGGTGACTACAGCCTGTTCGCTCACCTCGAGACCGTCTACCTCGGCGTCCTGGCCCGGCGCTCGCTGGTCATGCACAACGTTCACGAAGTCGTGGAGGCGGCGCGCGGCAAGCAGATCTTCTATTTCCCCGCCCGTCACGACCACTGGCTGGTCCAGACCGGGGATGGCTGGAGCGCCCACGTCGCCGGCGCCATCGGCGTGTCCACCGATGCCCAGGCGTCGTGGTGGGGCGGCACCGGAATCGGGACCGTTCCGCACGGCCTGATCGCGGCCTACGGCGGGGACACGGTGAAGGCCGCGGTCAAGTTCGCCGAGCACTATCACCACGAGATGAACATCACCGTCCTGGTCGACTTCGACAACGACTCGGTGACCGCGGCGCTGGAGGTCGCCCGGGCGCTCGGATCCAGGCTCTGGGGGGTGCGTCTCGACACCTCTGAGGACCTCGTCGACCGCTCCCTACAAGATGAGATGGACCCGTCCAGCCACTTTGACCTGACCGGCGTCAATCCGCGGCTGGTCGAGAAGGTCCGCGGCGCGCTCGACGGGGCCGGCTTCCCGGAAGTGCGGATCGTCGCCTCGGGAGGCTTTACCGCCCAGCGAATCCGGGACTTCGAAGCCCAGGGAGTGCCAGTCGACGCCTACGGTGTCGGCTCCTCGCTGATCCGCGGTCAGAACGACTTCACCGCGGACGTGGTGAAGCTCGAAGGGCGACCGTGCGCAAAGGTGGGCCGCAGCTACGCGCCCAATCCGCGGCTGAAAAGGGTTCAGTGATCGGCGTTCTGAGCCGATGAGACTCTGGTGCCCATGCTCAGTGCCGCCGCGATCAGCCAAATCAGTAGCACCGCCACCACCGCCCACAACCCGATAGTGGTCTCCGGGGGCGGGTTCGACCTCGCTTCCTTCCTCCAGCAGTGGCTGCCGCTGGTCTTCATGGGCGTCCTCGTGCTCGGGGTCATCGCGCTGATCCGAATGGCGCCTCGCACGAAACCCGACGAGATCAAGCCGGGCGAGATCCCCACGATCGCCTGGACCGATATCGCCGGGGTCGACGAGGCCAAGGAGGAGCTGCGCGAGGTCGTCGATTACCTCCGCGATCCGCGCAAGTTCCACAGCGTGGGCGCCCGAGCGCCGCGCGGGATCCTCCTCCACGGACCGCCGGGAACGGGTAAGACGCTGCTGGCCAAGGCCGTCGCCTATGAGTCCGGGGCTTCGTTCTACGCCCAGTCGGCGTCCGCGTTCGTCGAGATGGTCATCGGCCTGGGCGCCTCCCGGATCCGGCGCCTGTTCAAGGCCGCCCGCAAGAATGCCCCGGCGATCGTGTTCATCGACGAGCTTGACGCGGTCGGCGGCGTGCGCGGGACAGACAACACCGGCGAGCGCGATCAGACGCTCAATCAGCTGCTCGTGGAGCTCGACGGCTTCACCGGCTCGGGTGATGTCGTTGTGATCGCAGCCTCGAACCTGCTCGACAAGCTCGACCCGGCGCTGCTGCGCCCGGGGCGCTTTGACCGCCAGATCTTCGTCACCCCACCCGACGTCGAGGGTCGCGAGCGGATCCTCCGCGTCCACTCCCGGGGCAAGCCCGTCGCCGCCGGGATCGACTACACCGTGCTGGCTCGCCAGACCGCCGGCCTGACCGGAGCCGACCTGGCCAACATCTGCAACGAAGCGGCGATCAACGCCGCCCGGCGCTCGGCGGCTCAGCTCGAAGCCTCGGACTTCGACTTCGCGCTCGAGCGCGTGATGGCCGGCATGCAGACGCGCCGGACCCTGACCGAGCACGAGCGCCGCGTGGTGGCCTACCACGAGAGCGGCCACGCGCTGTGCGCCGAGCTGCTGAGCTCGGTGGACCCCGTGCACCGGATCTCGATCGTGCCGCGGGGAACGGCGCTCGGCTACACCATGAACCTGCCCGAGGAGGACCGCTACCTCAAGACCCGCGAGGAGTTGCTCGAGCTGATCACGATGGTCTTAGGGGGACGGGCGGCCGAGCAGCTCGTGTTCGGTTCGATCACCACCGGCGCCGCCGACGACCTGCGGCGGGTGGCCGACATCGCGCACGCGATGATCCATGACTTCGCGATGGGAACCGGCTTCACTTCGCTGCGCATGGACGCGCCGGACGCGTCGGATTCCACTCGCCGCCAAACCGACGCCGAGGTCCGCGAGCTCGCCGACCAGGCCTTACGCGCAGCGCTGGCGATCATCGATGCTCACCGGCCCCAGCTCGACGAACTCGCCGCCACGCTGCTGGCCAAGGAGGTCATCGAGCGCGTCGACATCGAGCGGATCATGGGCAGCGTGCCCGGCTCGCGCTCGTCACGACGCGGCCAGGGCCGCCTCGGGTTGGCCGCGGCGACGGCGATGGATCCGGCCCGGCCCCGCGTGGATCGCCGCTGATCATCGTCAGCCGCCGATCCGCGCCACCCAGGGCGCGCCTGTGCCCCAAGCCCCGTCGGTATCCTCCAGGCCCGTGCTGTCCGCGATCGATCATGTCGGTGTCGCCGTGCCGAGCATCGACGCGGCGCTCGCGCTCTACCGAGATGCGCTCGGCATGCCGCTCGTGCATCGCGAGACGGTCACCGAACAGGGCGTCGACGCGGCTCTGCTCGACGTGGGCGACGGCCACATCGAACTGCTCGAGCCGCTCGGACCCGACACCGCGGTCGGCAAGTTCCTGGACAGGCGGGGGGCCGGGCTGCACCACGTCGCCTATCGGGTGGCGTCGGTGCAGGACACCCTGGCGGCCTGCCGAGCGGCTGGCCTCCGTCTGATTGACGAGAAACCCCGAACGGGGATCCGCGGGTCGCGGGTCGCCTTCCTGCATCCCGCCTCGACGGGCGGAGTGCTCACCGAAATCGTGCAGCCTGCCGAGAGAGGACTTTGAAAGCAATGGCGGATTCCAAGCCCCAGAAGATCAACATCGGCTTCCTCGGAGGCCCCGTGCTGAGCGCGCGGGTGGCCCCCGACGATCTGAGAAAGCTGCGCCAGGCGCTGGGCACGACCGGCTGGCATGACCTGACGGCCGAGGACGGGACGATCGCGCTCGACCTCGAGAAGGTCGTCTACGTGCTGGTCGACACCGAAGGTCACCGAGTCGGGTTCGGAACCTGAGCCAGGTGACCCTCGAGGTGGGCGTCGGCGGGGCCGGCGGCGATCTCGCGCGCTCGGCAGGGCCGGGCGCGGCAGCTCACATCCACCAGCCGCGCCCCGCCCTCGGTCCCGACGAGCAGGTCGAACGGGCGCACGCCCGCGCTGTGCAGCGTCGCTGAGTCGATCCGGAGCAGCGCATCGTCGCCCGGATGGCGGTTGCCGGGGTTGCGGCGGTCGGCGCCCAGCACGAAGAAGCGGTGCCCGGACGGAATCTGAACGGCGCTCTCGACGCCGATGTCCTGTCCGAACGAGAGTCCCGAGGACACAACTTCGACGCTGCGCCCGCTCGGCGTTATCGCGTAGATCCGTCCGCTCTTCTCGTCCGGGGCGATCAGGTCGCCGGCCCAGCGGCCGAACGGCGCCCGCGCGACGACGATCCCGCCCTCGACCCGCGGTGCACTCCGGGTGATCGTGGTCACGCGTCCGCGACAGTCGATCGCGTCGACCGTGGTGTGAGCGCCGTTGTTGACGGTGACCAGCAGGCGGTAGCCAAAGCCGCCACTCTCGTCGAAGGCGATCCCGTTGATCAGGCCTGGAGCGGTGATGCGGGCGAAGCTGCGCACCGGGCCGTGGCGCCCGACTGCCACCACCCCGCGGCCTCCGTAGAGGCGCAGTACGTACACGGTGTTGGCTTTGAAGCTGCACCCGGCGTGTCCGGGCCCCGGCGCGGCGAGGTAGGGCTCGGCGTTGCCGGGCCGGTCATACGCGGCCGAGAACAGCGCCGGCTGACCGGAGCGGCCCAGCGTCCACAGGCGACCGCCGGCGGCCAGGACCAGCGAGCCGTTGGGCAGCGGCCCGGCCAGGTCAAGCGGACGCCGGGTGTGGCGAAGGATCGCGAAGCGGGCCAGGGCCGGGCGGGTGGCGGCCGTCGACGGCGCCCCGGCGCTGGTGCTCGCGCAGCCACCGCCCGCCAGCAGTGTCAATAAGGTCAGCCCCGCGGTCGCGGCGCGGCGCGCGATCATCAGACGATCCGGTTGCGCAGAACTCCGATGCCCTCTACCTCGAGCTCGATCTCGTCCCCGGGTCCGAGCCAGCGCCCGTCGCCGTGCTCGAGGATGCAGCCGCTCCCGATGGTGCCCGAGCCGATGATCTCGCCCGCCTGGAGCCCAGTGGTGTTGCGCGCCGCGGCCTCGAGCAGTCGCTCCCAGGAGTGGTGCATGCCACCGGTACGCGAATCGGTTCGCACTTCGCCGTTGACCCGGGCGACAGCCCGCATGTCCAGGTCAGCGGGGAGCTCGTCGGGCGAGACGAGCACCGGACCCAACACGGTGGCGAAGTCCTTGCCCTTGGCGGGCCCGAGCCCAACCGACATCTCCAACCGCTGGAGATCGCGGGCCGAGAAGTCGTTCATGATCGTGAAGCCCTCCGGGCGGCCATCCTCGCCGATCACGCACGCCAGCTCGAGCTCGTAGTCGAGCATCTCGGTGTCGGCCGGCTTGGGGATGTCATCGCCGTCGCGGTAGACGGCGCCAGGATTGGTGAAGTAGAAGACCGGGATCTCATACCAGGCCGGCGGCACTTCCGATCCGGCCTGGCGGCGAGCGTTGGCCACGTGCTCCTCGAAGGCCATGAAGTCGCGAATCGAGGGCGGGCGGCCTTCCGGGAACGGACGGCTCATCGCGCAAACAGCGTAGACAAGACGACTTCGGTGACCGTGCGGGTCACGCCCGGTGTGGCCCGGATCCGCTCCAGCGCGAGCTCCAGGCCGTTGGTGTCACGGGCTCGGATATGCAGCAGGGCGCTGGCCTCGCCGGCCACCGTGTGGGCGGCGATCACGCCCGGCTCGCGCTGGACCGCCTGCTTGATCGCCCCCGCCGCCATCGTCCCCTCGCAGTAGAGGTCGACGAACGCCTCGGCGTGCCAGCCAAACGCCTCAGGGTCGACGATCGCGGTGTAGCCGAGCAGGATCCCGTCGCGCTCGAGGCGGTCGACCCGGCGCTTGACCGAGGGCGCGCTGAGATGGACGCGCCGGCCAATGTCCTGGAAGGAGCGACGAGCGTCTTCACGGAGCAGCGCAACGATCTGCTGGTCAACCTCGTCCATGGGGCCTTAGATATCGGGTGGTACGCAACGTTTCGGTATTGAGATGGCGCTCCCGGCCACGGATCATTGCATGTCGTGACTACCGCTCAAGCCATCCCCTCCCGCTCGCCCGCCCCCGCCGACGTGATGCCCGTCCACGGCATCGATCACCTCGAGCTGTTCGTGGGCAACGCCGCTCAGGCGGCCTACTTCTACACCCGGGCCTTCGGCTTCACCGAGACCGCCTACCGCGGGCTGGAGACCGGCAGCCGAGACCGCGTCTCGCACGTGCTCGAGCAGGGCCGGATTCGGCTCGTGCTGACCGGCACCCTGACCGGCGACGACGAGGTGAGCGAGCACCACAAGCGCCACGGCGACGGCGTGCACAGCATCGCCCTGAGCGTGCCCGACGCGACCGCCGCCTACCAGCACGCCGTCAACCACGGCGCGCGGGGCCTGCAGACGCCCCACGAGCTCAGCGACGAGCACGGCACCGTGTGTCTGGCCTCCGTGGCCACCTACGGGGAGACGTGTCACGTGTTCGTGCAGCGCGCCGGCTACGAGGGCGCCTTCCTGCCTGGTTACGAGGCGCGGGACATCGCCAGTCACGGTCCCGACGGGCTCCTGGTCGGGATCGATCATGTGGTCGGAAACGTCGGGCTCGGCCACATGGAGGAGTGGGTGCACTACTACGAGCGCGTGTTCGGGATGACCGAGCTGATCCACTTCTCCGACGAAGCGATCTCGACCGAGTACTCGGCGTTGATGTCCAAGGTGGTGACCGACGGCTCGGGGCGGATCAAGTTCCCTATCAACGAGCCCGCCTCGGGCAAGCGCAAGTCCCAGATCGAGGAGTACCTGGACTTCTACCGGGGCGCCGGCGTGCAGCACATCGCCGTGTCGACCACGGACATCGTCAAGGCCGTGACCGAGCTCAAAGGCCGCGGGGTCCAGTTCCTGCCCATCCCCGAGTCCTACTACGTCGACGTGCCGGGGCGGATTGGGACGATCGAGGAGGACGTCGCCGACCTGGAGCGGCTCGGCATCCTCGTGGACCGCGACGACGAGGGCTACCTGCTCCAGATCTTCAGCACGGCGGTCGGCGACCGGCCGACGGTGTTCTTCGAGCTGATCGAGCGCCACGGCGCCCGCGGCTTCGGCGAGGGCAACTTCAAGGCCCTGTTCGAAGCCCTCGAGCGCGAGCAGGACCGGCGGGGCAACCTCTAGGCCGGGAGGTTCGAACGATGCGATACGAGCGCCGCGGCCAGGTGCCTGACAAACGCCACGTGGCCTTTCGCGAGAACGGGACGCTGCTCACTGAGGAGGTCATGGGCTTCGAAGGGTTCTCGGGCAACGAGTCGATCCTCTACCACCTCCAGAGCCCCTGCCGAGTGACCGAGCTGGGCACGTTTACGCCCATCGCCCACCGCG
>JBOGYN010000241.1:0-6857 GCA_050696855.1 Solirubrobacteraceae bacterium
CGCCCGAGCAGCGCGCGGCATTCGCGCACTGAGGAGCGGGCGCTGTCGCCCGAGCAGCGCGCGGCATTCGCGCACTGAGGAGCGGGCGCTGTCGCCGGGGGGTTTGCTCGATCCGTGGCGTATAACGCCTGGAATCCAGCACGACCTGTCGTCCCCGGCGCCTGCGGGCGCGGAGCCGAGGCGGCTCGGACGTAGCTCAAAGGTCGGCGGCCAGCGCGCGCCCGGCCGCGCGCAGGGCGGCTGGGGTGCCGGCTTCGCGAATCGTCTGGAGATCGAGGATCCGCGCCCCGAAGGTGTCGAGCTCGCGGGTACCGACGATCGCGTGGCAGGGCACGCCAGCCTGGCGGGCCCGGGTCGCGACCTCGGAGACGACCTTGCCGGTCAGGCTCTGGGCGTCGAGCTTGCCCTCGCCCGTGACCACAGCCCGGGCGGCCCGCATCCGGGCGTCGAACCCGATCGCGTCGAGCACGAACGCCGCGCCGGGCACCAGCTCGGCGCCGAGCGCTGCCCACAGTCCACCCGAGAGCCCGCCCGCGGCCCCGGTCATGGGCTGCCCACGTGGATCCCGCGGCCAGCGGCGGGCCAGCGCGTGCAGCCGGGCGGTGAGCTTTCGCACCGCCTCAGGGTCGGCGCCCTTCTGGGGGGCGAATACGCGCGCGGCATCCTCAAACGGCGTGCGGACATCGCAGAGGACGACGAGTTGAACCGAGCCGAGCCCGCCGCCGCGCTGGATCGCCCGGACCGCGCCGGCCCCGCCGTCGGTGGTGGCGCTTCCCCCCACGCCGAGGTAGATCGTCTTTGCCCCGGCGGCCACCGCGGACACGATCAGCTCGCCCGTTCCCGCCGTGGAGGCCGCGCTGGCGTCGCGCTCATCCTCGCTGACCAGGTGCAGGCCGCTGGCCGCGGCGGTCTCGACGATCGCCCCGCGGGGGCCGACCGCAAAAGAGGCTTCGATCGGACGTCCCAGTGGGTCGGTGACCCGGACCCGGCGTTCCGCTGCGCCCAGTGGATCCCGCAGCGCCGCCAGCGTCCCCTCGCCGCCGTCGGCCACCGGGCACAAGTCGGCCGGACGGCCGGCCGCGTCCAGGCCGCGGCCGATGGCTCGCGCGACTTCGGCAGCGGTGAGGGTGCCCTTGAACGAGTCCGGAGCGACGAGCACCGTGGTCGGGACGCCGGCGATCGGGCTCACGCCGCCAGTATCCGTCATCCTGTCGTCAGTGGACCCCACCGAGCCCCACTAGATGACCGACTACGAGCTGATCGAGGCCGGGGGCACGGAGGTCAGGATCTCCAATCCCGAGAAGGTCTTCTTTCCCGAGCTCGGGATCACCAAGCGCGACCTGGTCAACTACTACGTGGAGCTCGCCGGCCCGGTCGTCAATCAGCTGCGCGATCGCCCGACCGTGCTCAAGCGCTTCGTCGATGGTGCCGCCGCCAAGCCCTTCTTTCAGAAGCGGATTCCCGATTCGGCTCCCGAGTGGCTGCAGACGACGACGGTGCGGTTCCCGAGCGGCCGTTCGGCCCGCGAGCTGCTGCCCAACGACGCCGCCCACCTCGTCTGGGGCGTCAACCTGGGCGTGATCGACTGGAACCCTTGGCAGGTCCGTGTCCCGGATCTCGATCACCCCGACGAGCTGCGCGTCGACCTCGACCCGACCCCCGGGGCGAGTTGGAACGACGTCCGCCGAGTGGCGATCGTGGCCGGCGAAGTGCTGCGTGACCATGGCCTGACCGGCTTTCCCAAGACCAGCGGGTCGCGCGGCATCCATATCTACGCGCGCCTGGTTGCAGAGCACGACTTCGTCACCGTCCGCCGGGCCGCCGTGGCGCTGGCTCGCGAGGTTGAGCGTCGCGCGCCGGAGATCGCCTCGAGCAAGTGGTGGAAGGAGGAGCGCCATGGGGTGTTCATTGACTTCAACCAGAACCTCCGCGACCGGACGATCGCATCCGCCTATAGCGTCCGCCCGACCCCGGATGCTCGGGTGTCCACGCCGCTGACGTGGGATGAGGTGCCCGACGTCGAGCTCGGCGAGTTGAGGATCGACACGGTGCCCGCGCTGGTAGCGCGGCGAGGCGACCCAGCCGCCGACATCGACGCCCACGCCGGCTCGCTGACCCGGCTGCTCGAGCTTGCCCAGCGCGACGAGGACGCCGGCCTCGGCGACGCTCCGTGGCCCCCGCACTTCAAAAAGCAGCAGGGCGAGCCCAAACGGGTGCAGCCGAGCCGGGCCCGCCGCTCGGAGGACTAGCGCCGAGGCCACCGGGGCGAGCGGCCGCCGCGGGGCGACGACGCGCCGGTCAGCTCTGCATCTGCTCGAGCTGGCACTCGCGCGGAGGTTTGTCGTCGCGCCAGCGCAGGATCTTGGTCCCGTGGCGGATGCGTCCGTCGCTGGCGTGGTCAAAGGTCACTTCGACCACGAGCTCGGGGCGCAACGAGATCCACTCGAGCTCCTTCTCGCTCTTCCAGCGGCTGGCGTCACCATGACCACGCTCGCCGGTCTCATAGGGCTCGAGCGTCTTGACCAGCGCCCGCTTCTCGGCCGCCCTCAGTCCGGAAGAGTGGCCGACCACGTGCAGCGTGCCCGCCGGGTCGTAGAGCCCGAGGATCAGCGAACCGACCGTCTCCTCTTCCTTGCCCGGGCGGTAGCCGACGACGACCGCGTCGATCGTCCGCACCCGCTTGACCTTGACCATCCCGGCGCGCTTGCCGGGACGGTAGGGCGCCCCCAGATCCTTGGCCACCACGCCCTCGCCGTGGGCAAACCAGGGCTCGGTCTCGGCGGGCTCGCGGGTCAGCGGCGTGAGCCCGATCCCGTTGCGGGTGAACTCCTCCAGGAGCACGCGACGCTCGGCGAAAGGGCGCTCGAGCAGCGTGTCGTCGTCGAGGACGAGGAGGTCGAAAGCCACGTAGCGGGCAGGCGTCTGGTCAGCCAGCATCGCGATTCGCGAGGCCGCCGGGTGGATGCGCTGCTGGAGCGCGCCGAAGTCCTGGGCGCCGGCAGCCGAGTCCGAGTCGATCACGATCTCCCCATCGACCACGTAACGGCCGGGCGGGAAGGCGAGCTCAGGGAAATAGCGTCCGAGCGGCTTGGCGCCGCGCGACTGGATCACGAATTCGTCGCCGTCGACGAAGACCAAGGCCCGGAAGCCGTCGAACTTGGGCTCATAGCTCCACTGCTCACCGAGTGGCAGCTCCTTGCCCGAGCGCGCCAGCTGGGGTTCGACGGGGGGTCTGAGAGCCAGAGTCACGCACCGACGATCCTACCCGTCGCTACGATCGCTCCATGCCCGCCGACCATGCCACCGTAGCCGAGGAGGAGTACCTCGAGTCGCTGTTCTGGCTGTTTGAGGCCGGGCTGCCGATGACCGGCGCCAACCTCGCGCGGGCGATGCAGCTATCGGCTCCGACGGTGCACGAGATGGTCGGCCGGCTGGAGCGCGACGGCTACATCACCCGCAACGCCGGGCGCGCGATCGAGTTCACCCCCGCGGGTCGCGAGCACGCCGAGCGGATCGTCGGTCGGCACCGCATGATCGAGCGCTTCTTGACCGATGTGGTGGGGGTGCCCTGGGACGATGTCCACGAGGAGGCCGAGAAGCTCGAGCACGCCATGACGCCGCGCTTCGAGGCCTACGTGCGGGCATCCGTAGGGGATGCCAAGACCTGCCCGCATGGTCATCCGATCCGGGTCGGCGAGCGGATCGACGGCGTGCCGCTAGCCGATTGCGAAGTCGGTGCCCGGGTCACGATCCTGCGGTTCGAGAACGAAGCCGAGGACCTGCTGCACTACCTCAAGGACGCCGGCGTCGAGCCCGGCATGACCGGCAGGGTGGCTGTCCACGACGGCGACGAGGTGACGGTCCAGACCGACACGGTCAGCGCCACGCTCACCGTCAGCGTGGCCGAGACGGTCTCGGTCCTGGCGGATCCGTCGCCGCCGCCCCGCACCGCGCTGCCCGAGCAGCTGGTTTTGGGACGCGAGCGCTACGGCCGCTAGCGATCAGGCCGGGGCCGGGAGCGCCGGCCGGCCGCGAGTCAGCCAGCCCTCGATCAGCTCATAGACAGCGGGGTGATTGAGCAGATCGAAATGAGTAGCCCCGCCCAGGTGCCGGTAGCGGTCCAGCGGAAAGCGCATCCGCTCGCCGCGGCCTCCGTGCGACCAGGCACTCGAGCGCCGGACGAGCAGATCTCCGAACAGGCGCCCCAGCGGCGCCTCGGCGTCACGGGTCACGGTCGCTGAGACGAAATAGTGATCGGCGCTCTCTAGGAAGGGAATATCGGTGCCGGTGTTGGTCCAGAAGCGGTCCGGGTCGTGCCCATCCCAGTCCTGGTCGACCACGTAGCCGTAGCCGAGGTCCTTGACCCCGGCGCTGCGGGCGCGCAGGGAGCCGGCGAATGGGCGCACCTCGGGCAGCAACGAGATCGCGGCTGTGGCGGCGTTGGCGGCGAGCTCCAGCGGCGCTCCGCGATGCGGCGTGCCGAGCATGACGACGTCGCGGACGCTGCGCACCCAGCCCTTCTCCGCGCCGTAATAACAGGCGGCGCGGGCGACGAGTCCGCCCATCGAGTGACCCACGAGCGCGATCTCGGTGATCGGGACAGGCCAGCCCGCGGTCAGCTCGTCAAGGCACTCGGCGAGACGGCGGCCGTTGTGGGATACGTGGCGGCCGCTGTTGTAGCGAACGTAGAGCGAGGTATAGGCGAGTTCGGCCTCGAGGCGCTCACCGTAGGGCTGGTGGCGCTCGGCGCGCAGCCGCCATGCGTCCTCCGTCTCGCCCAGGCCGTGCAGGAAGATCGCGACGCGCGAGCGGGGTTCCGCGATGGCGGCGGCGAGCGAGTCCCGGTCCAAATCCAGCGGCTGACCGCGGCGCCGGACGGTCATCGGCATGGCCAGTGGGTTGCCCGTGCGCTCGAGCATGTCCCCGAAGGCGCCGTTGAGTGCTCCGAGGGCCAGCCGCGCGCGCGGGTTGGCCTCGAGCGCGGCAGCATCGTCGCGGCGAGTCAGCCCGTACGCGTAAGCGGGGCCCGCGACCACAGCCCCGGTCAGCGCGCGGGCCCCGCGGTAAGCACGCTCGGTGATCTGGTCATGGACCACTCGAGTCGCGGTGGCGGCCGGTCCGAGCAGACCGAACACTCGTCCGGCGACGCTGGCGTGGACGTCGCGGGCCTGGCTGGCGATGCTGCCGGCAGCACCACCGGCCAGAGCCCCCAGCGCGCGGACCTCGTCAGACCGCATGGGCCGGGGAGCCGATCTCCTCGTACGCCTCGGCGAGCCGCCCGACGCCGTCCTTGATCTGGGCCGGCGTGACGCCGGAGTAGGCCAGGCGCAGCGACGAATCGCCGCCCTCGAGCAGGAACTCGGTGCCCTTGACGAACTGCACGCCGCGTTGCGCTGCGGCCTGCTGCAGCGCCGCCACGTCGGTTCCGCGGGGCAGGTCGACCCAGAGAAAGTAGCCCCCCTCGGGGGCGACGAACTGGGCGTCAGGAAGCCGCTCGGCGAGGGCATCGCAGAGCGTCTGGGCGCGCTCGCGCAACGCCGCGCGAACCGTCTCGACCGAGCGCTCGACGGCCCCCGAGCGGCAGAACTCGTTGACGATCGCCTGCGAGACCATGCTCGGCGAGATGTAGGTGTTGGTGGCGAGCTTGACGATGCGGGCGATCAGCTCCTCGGAGCCGACCAGGTAGCCGACCCGGATGCCCGGGCACACGGTCTTTGAGAACGACGAGGCATAGACGATCCGCTCGGGATCCATCGAGAGCATGGTCGGCAGAGATTGACCCTCGAAGCGCAGGGAGACGTAAGGGTCGTCCTCGAAGATCGTGAAGCTGTGCTCGCGAGCCAGCTCGAGCAGACGCTCGCGCTTGGGGGCCGAGAGCGTGTAGCCGGCCGGGTTCTGGAAATTGGGGATGATGTGGGCGAGCTTGGGGCGAGTCCCGGCGGCGAGCAGGCGGGTCACAGCCGCGGTGTCGATCCCGTCGGGCTCGAGCTCGACCATCCGCACGTCCGCGCCGCGGGTGCGCAGCGAGAGCAGCGTGCGGTCGTAGGTGGGGCGCTCGACCACGACCGCATCCCCCGGCTCGACGAGCACGTCGAACAGGAAGGCGTCGGCCTGCATCGAGCCGTTGGTGACCAGCACCTGGCTGGGCTCCACCTGGTGTCGCTCCGCGATCCAGGCCCGCAGTGGCACGTAGCCGACCGCGGTGCCGTAGGCGGTCATGCCACTCGGGTCAGACGCAAAGGCGTTGGCGGCGGCGGCCTTCAGGCCCTCGACGTCGACGATGTCGAGGGAGGGGGCCCCGCGAGCGAAGGAGATCGTGTCGGCCACGACCAAAGACTACGGCCTTGGGAGTGAGAGGAGCACGTCGACGATCGCGCGGTTGCCACCCTCGTAACCGCGCAGTTCCACCCCACTGACTCCCGGCAGCGCCGTCAGGGCGCGTTTAAACTCGCGCACCGCGTCGGTGCTGGCAAACGGGCCCGCGGCCACGGTCAGCGAGCGGACGTCCTCGCCGGCGGCGCCACCCCCGCCAGCGCGGCCGGCAGCAGCGCCGGGAGCAGGGCCGGCCGCAGGGCCGGGAGCAGGGCCGGCGGCAGGGCCGGGAGCGCTTCGGGCCTCGGTCAGGGCATGCTCGTAATCCGAGAGGAGGCCGCGCATCGAGAGCAGAAGATCCTCGTGGGTGGCGGCCAGCTCGCGCAGCTGCGCCACGGCCTCGGCGAGCGACTCGCCGCCCGCGGGGGCGGGCACCGCGCGCAGGCCGGCGAGCGATGAGTCCGGCTCGGGCACCTCGACGCGCGGGGGAAGCGCGGGGGCCGGGTCAGCCGGGGTGGACGCAGGCGGCGCAGGCGGCGCAGGGG
>JBOGYN010000242.1:0-28969 GCA_050696855.1 Solirubrobacteraceae bacterium
CGAGGTCATCGGTTGGGGTATCGGCACCGACCGCCGTGGCCAGCTTGTGGGCCACCCCGGCCCCGCACAACCCGGCGAAGGGGTAATTGCTGAGCGCCGGGTGCACGATCGGGCAGTCGGGCAGCCGCCCGTCGGCGCGGGGCGCGTGGTGGTCGGTGACGATCACCTGCATCCCGGCGGCCCGCGCCGCGGCCACCGGCTCGACGGCGGTGATCGCGCAATCGACGGTCACGATCAGCGCCGTGCCCCGCTCGGCCAGCCGCTGCACGGTGGCCAGCGAGAGCCCATAGCCATCCTCGATCCGGCCGGGCAGAAACCATCCGACGTCGGCCCCGAGGCTGCGCAGGGCCCGAACCATGATCGCGGTGGCGCAGACCCCGTCCACGTCGTAGTCGCCGTGCACGACGATCCGCCCGCCGGCCACGATCTGTTCGCCGATCAGGTCAGTCGCACGCTCGATGCCCGTGAAGGCCGAAGGCTCATGGGCCACCCCGGCCTCCAGAAAGGTGCGGGCCTCACCCGGATGGCCGAGTCCGCGCCGGACCAGGATCTGGGCCAGCACGTGGCCGACGCCGAGCTCGCGCTCGAGCGTCAGCGCGTCGGCCAGAGCGTAGGCCGGGACCTCGAAACGGGGAGCGACCATCGTGACCGGGGCCATGGCGGCAGGCTAGGCGGGCGGTCAGACGGATTCGCCGCGGCGCGGCGGGGTCAGCTGGTTTCGCGGAGGCCAGCTAGGGCTTGTAGCCCTGCTTGACCAGGAAGCGGTTCAGCTTGGCGATGAACGCGTGGCCCGACACGTTGCCCCCGCCGTTGCCGGCGCGCAGGTGGCCCTGGTTGGCCTGCGTGGCCAGGACCGACTGCACGAACGCGTCCTGGCCGAGCAATTCCTCGTCGGCGGCCCAGGCGGCGATCAGGCCGACCCCGTTGGATAGGTCGCGCTTGAAGAACTTAAACCACCGCGCCGCGTCTTTGCGGATCAGGCCGGGGTAGCTCCGGGTGACGTCAGCAAAGGCTCGGTCGGCGAACTGCCAGATCTGGAGCGGCTCGCCCGAGTCGGCCCCGTCTGTGAACACGAACTGGAAAGCGGGGTTGGCGGAGCGGAACTCGAACCGATGATGAGGCCCGATCGGCTTGATCAGTGCGCCGGCGTTGCCGAAGTAATGCTCGGTCTTGACGAACGTCTTGTGGCTCGGATCGTAGCTGAACACCTGGTCGATGAAGCAGCAGTTGGCCCCACCCGAGAAGAGCTCGAGGATCACGTTCGCGGGCCGGAGGGGCTGCAGTGCGGCGATCCCGATCGACTTCGCGTTGTGCCCCACGGCCGCCGGGCCACACCGATGGCCGCATAGCTTGGCCGTCACCGGCCGGCTGTAGAGGACGTGGCTGCCCTGCGTGATCTTGAGGTGGCCGCCATGCACGTTCGGGGTCTGGCCGACGTAGGAGAAGACGGCCTTGAGGCCAGCAGCGGCGACGCCCTGACTGGACACCGTCGCGGCTACGGCACTCGCCGCGAGCACCGCCGTCAGCGCCAGGGCGAGACCGAAGAGGGTTGACCGCCGGGTCATGGTGCCCGGAATCCTACCGGGCAGGACGGCCGGGGCCCGAAGCGGTGACAGCACCGCTGCCGTCCGCGGGGGCGCGCTCGCGCCGAATGCCCTCGGCGTACACGAGCGCCATGCCGATCAGCGCGCCGGGGATCGCATCCAGCGCCGTGGCTACGTCGGTCGCGCCGCGGCCCGGGATGCTGAAGCCGTTGACGAGCAGACCGAAGAGCGCCGCGCCGATCAGGGCGCCGATCAGGGCGCCGACGATGCCACCCCAGTAGCGGTCGGGCAGCCAGATCGTGAAGTGCCACAGCGCAAGGCCCATCATCACCCAGGCGAGCATGCCCATCAGCGGCGTCTCCCGTGACGGCGGTTGCGCGACTTGGGCTTGGACCGGGGCGACTTCTGGGGCGCGGCCATGCCGTCGTTCTCGGCCTCGTCAGGCGCCTGCTGGAAACCGTCGCTGGGGGCGGTCGCATCCTTGGCCTGGTCCTCGGCTTCGGCCTTGGGTGGACGCCCGGCCGCCTTCGGCGGAGGCCCGGCCGCGCTCGGCGGAGGTTCGGCGGCGTGGGGCGGCGCCGGAGACTGGCCGCGAGGCTTGCGGGCCGGAGCCGGGCGCTTGGTCAGCGTCGACGTCTGGCGGCTGGGCCGCTGCTCCTCGAGATCGAGGTCGCGCTTCATCCGCTCGAACTCGGCCGCGGAGACGTTCTCGGGCTCGGGGGTGGTGATCCGGCCGGCGCGGCCGCGGGTCCGGTCGCGCGCGGGATCGATGTCTGCCCCGGCCGCGGCGTAGGCGGGTACGGCGCCGAGGTCGGATTCGATCCGGTGCCGGCGGTGGCGATAGACGGACTCGCGCTCCTTCCAGTGCGTGAGCACCGGCGAGGCGATGAAGATCGAGGAGTAGGCGCCCGAGGCGACCCCGATGAGCAGAGCGAAGGCGAAGTCCTGAAGGGTTCCCCCGCCAAACAGGAGCAGGGCCAGGATCGGCATCAGGGTGCAGGAGGTGGTCGCGATCTACCGCGTCAAGACCTCACTCATCGAGCGATTGACGATCTGCGAGAACGCCGCGCGCGGCATCCGGGGGATGTTCTCGCGCACGCGGTCAAAGACGATGATCGTGTCGTAGAGCGAGTAGCCCAGGATGGTCAGCAGCGCCGCGACCGTCGACGACGTCACCTGGCGGCCGGTGAGTGAGTAGACGCCGGCGGTGATGAGCAGGTCGTGCATGAGCGCGATCAGCACCGGGACGGCGAACTTCCACTGGAAGCGCAGCGCCACGTAGGCCGAGATCACCAGCAGCGAGGCGATGATCGCGATCACGGCGCTGTTGGCGATCGTGCGCCCGAAGCTGGGACCGATCGTGGTGGAGCTAAACGTGTTCGGAACCAGGCCGAAGCGCGACTGCAGCGCGGATTGGACGCCGGTGCTGGACGTCAGGTGCTTGGCCGAGATCTGGAAGACGTGGGCGCCGAGCGCCTTGTTGGTCACGAGCTGGACCTCGGGGTTGGCGGCGCCGGCCTTGGAGATCACCGAGGCGACCTGCGGCGCGGTGGCGGATCGGACCAGGCTGGCCGAGATCCGGGTTCCCGAGGTGAAGTCGATGCCCAGGTTCAGCCCGCGACCGCCGATCGCCAGGGCCCCGATCAGCAGGATCACGCCCGACATCGAGAAGAAGTACTTAGAGGCCCCCATGAAGTCAAAGCGCCACGCCCGTCGCTTCTCGCTCACCCCGAGCGCCGAGGGCCGCGCGATCGTGCGCGAGTCACCCATCGACATCAGGATCGCCTGGGTGGCGAGCACGGCGGTGAACAGCGAGACGATCGTGCCGATGCCCAGCGTGAAGGCGAAGCCCTGGACCTCGGAGGTGGCGAGCACGAACAGGATGAACGCGGTCATGATCGTCACCACGTTGGCGTCGATGATCGCGGTCAGGCCCTTCTTGTAACCGGTCGCGATCCCGGAGCGGATCGAGCGACCGGCCCGGATCTCCTCTTTGACGCGTTCGAAGATGACGATGTTGGCGTCGGCCGCGACCCCGATCGTGAGGATCAGGCCGGCGATCCCGGGCAGGGTCAGGGTGATCGGGATCAGCTTGATCAGCGCGTAGAAGTAGAGCGCGTAGGCGCCCAGCGCGGCGACCGCGATCATGCCCAGCACCCGGTAGTAGAAGAACATGAACAGCGCGACCACGAGCAGCCCGGCCCCCCCGGCGATCAGACCCTGGTGCAGCGCCTGCTTACCGAGCGTGGCCGAGACCTGGGACTCCGAGATCAGCTTGAGGTTGATCGGCAGCGCCCCGAGGCGCAGCTGGGTGGCGAGATCCTGGGCGGACTGGATCGTGAAGCCCCCGGTGATGTCGGCGCCGCCGCCGCCCGTGATCCCGTCCGGGTACTGCTTGTAGTCGATCGACGGGACGGTGATCAGCTTCTGGTCCAGCGCGACCGCGAAGTGCTGATTGTGTTGCTGGTTGAAGGGGCTGTCCAGGGCTCCGCGGTGGGCGATGGCCGCGGTCACATTCTGAAACTCGTTCTCGCCCGGGCCCGTGAACGAGAAGCTCACGTCGGGCTGGCCGGCTTGGTCGGTGCTCTGCTGGGGGTTGGTGATGTCAGTCCCCTGCAGCGCCACGTTGTCCTTGAGGACGAAGAACTGCTTGGCCGGGTTGGTGAAGCTGGTGCTGGGGTTGAAGCTGGCGTCGGCGGCCTGGAGGACGACCGTCCCCTGCTTGACCTCCAGTGTCTGGCCGTCGCTGAGCTTGACCCCGGCGGGCAACGCCGCGGTCAGGTCCTGCTGGGCCTGCGCGGCGGAGACGCCGGGCTTTTCGCTGACTGGCTCTGAGAGCAGCAGGCAGTGCACGCCCGCGGCGACCTGGGCGTGGGCGTCACGGGCCGCGGTGGCGCACGCGGTGCTCCCGGGGGCTCCGAACACGAAGTACTGCGAGCCGAACCGGGCGTTGTGGGACGAGGGGCTGGTGGGCTGAGCGGCGGCGAGCTTGACCGCCTGATACAGCGGCAGGCTGCC
Source organism: Solirubrobacteraceae bacterium (assembly GCA_050696855.1). Lineage (GTDB taxonomy): Bacteria > Actinomycetota > Thermoleophilia > Solirubrobacterales > Solirubrobacteraceae > Palsa-465. Next base: position 4,563 of record JBOGYN010000242.1, read on the forward strand.
GGCACCAGTCTGTCCGGGTGGGGGGCCGCCCGGAACCCCCCCCTGGCTGATCAGACTCGCGGTTGGGTCCTGGGCCTGCAACAGGCCGGCCACCGCCTTGCCCCCCGGGGTCAGCGCGCTGGCCTCCCAGTCATAGAAGAACAGCCGCGCGGTCGTGCCCACCTCCTGCTCGGCGCGCTTGATGTCCGTAATCGCGGGCAGCCCGACCGAGATCTGGTTACCGCCCGAGGTCTGGATCACGGGCTCGGTGACACCGAGCTGATCGACGCGCGATCGCATGATGTCCACCGCTCGGCTGAGCGCCTCCTGGGTGACGGTCGGGGTCTGAGCGGTCGGCTCACCCTGGTAAACGAGCTGAACACCGCCCTGGAGGTCGAGTCCGAGGCGGGTCGACTGGGTGAACAGGACGAAGATCGAGGCGGCGATCAGCCCCGCTACCAGGAGCAGGACAAAGCCGTGGCGCTGGCGATCAGACATCAGCTGCGTGTCATGCTAAAGCGAGAACCTCGGCGCCGCGGCGCCGGAGCGGGCAGACCACTACTGGTGATTGGTCGGCGTGAGGACGACGAGGAGCCCTCCGTCGTCGTCATCGTAGGCGGGGAACAGGTCGGCGACGGCGTGCGCGGGCAGATCGTGCTCGGCGTGGACCTCGACCGGCTTGCCCTGGACCCGCACGTCCCATTCGAGCACCGTGCCGACGTGGTCAGTGCCGTCCGCGAAGCGGAGGCCGAGGACCTCGTTGACCGGGCGGCCGATCGCCTGCTCGGTGCGCAGCCCGGTGAGCTCGAACGAGCCACGGCCACAGTCGACGATGCGCCCGTCGGAATCACAGGCAAAGAAGGCGGCGTTGGGCGCCGGGTAGTAGTCGTCGAGCAGCTCGAACAGGTAGGCGAAGCCACACTTCTCGCACCCGCGGGCCTCGCGGCGGAAGCCGGCGTTGCGGTCGGTCCCCATCGAGCGGTTCCCACAATGGGGACAGATGAAGTAATGCTCTCGGCTCATCGTCAAGCCAGGATAGACAGACGGGTATCCGTCCCACCCCCGGGCGCCGGCGTCGACCGTCAGAGCAACGACGCCGGTCCGGGCGGCTCGAGCCCGAGGTGGGCGAAGGCCCGCCGGGTGGCCGCCCGACCCCGCGGCGTGCGTTCGATCAGACCCCGCTGGAGCAGGTAGGGCTCGTACACGTCCTCGATCGTGTCCTGCTCCTCGCCGACTGCCACCGCGAGCGTCGAGAGACCGACCGGGCCGCCGCTGAAGCGCTCGCAGATCGCCCGCAGGATCTCGCGATCCAGGCGGTCCAGGCCCACGGCGTCGACCTCGAGCAGATCCAGGGCCGAGGCGGCGACCTCGCCGCTGACCACACCCGCGTGACGCACCTCGGCGAAGTCGCGGACGCGCTTGAGCAACCGGTTGGCGACCCGGGGCGTCCCCCGGCTGCGGGCGGCGATCGCCTCCGCGCCCTCGGTCTCGATCTCGACGCCGAGCAAGTGGGCGGAGCGCAGCACGATCTCGGCCAGATCGGCCGGCCCGTAGTGCTCGAGACGGTGCTGAATCCCGAAGCGGTCGCGCAGCGGCGTGGTCAGCAGGCCGGTGCGGGTGGTGGCGCCGATCAGCGTGAAGGGCGGCAGCGGCAGGGTGACGACCCGGGCCCCGGCCCCCTGGCCGACCGTGATCGGGAGGACCCCGTCCTCCATGGCCGGATAGAAGGTCTCCTCCAATGCCCTCGGCAGACGGTGGATCTCATCCACGAAGAACACCGCCCGGGGCTCGAGCGCGGTCAAAAACGAGGCGATGTCGCCCTTGCGCTCCAGGGCCGGCCCGGCGGTCGAGACGAAACTGACCCCGAGTTCGGCGGCGACGATCTGGGCCAGCGAGGTCTTGCCCAGCCCGGGCGGCCCGGCCAGCAGAACGTGATCCAGGGCCTCGCCCCGGCTGGCGGCGGCGGCGATCGAGACGCCGAGCTGATCCTTGAGTCCGGGCTGACCGACGAATTCCTCCAGCCGGCGGGGCCGCAGCGAGCGGTCGAGCTCGAGCTCGTCGCTGACGAGCTCCTCGGGGGCCTGGACCCGGGAGGACGATGAGCTCATCGGCCGCTCGCTTTCCGCCGCCCCGCAGATGCTCGCGCCATCCCGCTGCTCCGCAGCGCGTGGGCGATCAGCGCTTCGGCGCTGTCACCATCGGCGCCAGCCAGGAGGGCGTCGATCTCGGCCAACTCATAGCCGAGCTCGGCCAGGGCCTCGCGGGCCATCGAGAGTGGGTCGTCGCTGCGACGCACGGTGATCGTCTCGTCACCGAAGCTGCTGCCCACCTTCTCGCGCAGCTCGACCACGATCCGCTCCGCGGTCCGCTTGCCCACCCCCGGCGCCGCCTGAAGCGTGGCCACATCCCCGGCGGCCACCGCGGCCAGCAGCACCCGGGGCGGCGCCCCGGAGAGGATGGCCAGCGCCACCTTGGGCCCGACTGACTGCACCGCGAGCAGCATCAGGAACAGGTCGCGCTCCTCCTCGGTGGCAAATCCGTACAGGGCGAGCGCGTCGTCGCGCACCACGAGGTGCGTGTGCAGCGTCACCGGATGACCGACGGCGGGCACCTGACCCAGGGTCTGCCCCGAGACCGCGAGCCGGTAGCCGACCCCGTTGCAGTCGACCACCACGTGGTCGGCGCGGCGCACGGCCACCGAACCTGAGACGAGCGCGATCACGCGCGCGCTCCGGCGATCGCCGCGGCCAGCGGGGCCCGGTTGAGCTCGCAGATCGCCACGGCCAGCGCGTCGGCGGCATGGTCGGGAGTAGGCACCGCGGGGAGTCCGAGCAGCCGAGCGACCATCCGCCCCACCTGATCCTTGTCGGCCCGCCCGTGGCCACAGACCGCCGCTTTGACCTGCTGTGGGGTGTAGCCGCGTGAGGGCAGCGCGCGCTGACCGGCGGCGAGCAGAATCACGCCGCGGGCCTGCCCGACCGCGAACGCGGTGCGGACATTGGCGCCGAAGTAGAGCTCCTCGATCGCCAGGGCGTCGGGGCGGTGGGTGTCGAGCAGTTCCCCGATCCGGGCGTGGATCTCGGCCAGGCGCCGCTCCAGGGGGACCCCGGGGCGCGTCTCGATCACACCCTCCTCGAGGGCGTGCAGACGGGAGCCCGAGCTACGGACGACGCCGTAGCCCGTGCTCGCAGTTCCCGGGTCGATGCCGAGCACGAGCATGTGCCAGTCATTCTCCGCGCCGGCCCGGACGCCTGCCCGGGCGACCCGCGCAGATGAGATTTCTCTGTCAACTGGCTCTGAGCAGCGCAACCCCGGGCTCGTTCTGCTGTTCTAGCGGTGTCATACCGACCGCTACGTCATCTCGGAGGACCGGGACCATGGGCAGCCGGCGCTGGCCCCTGTCGATGCTGCTCTGTGCCCTGCTCCTGGCCGGCGCCGTCGTGGCCGCACGGGCCGGGCCGGCCGCCGCGGCGACCCGGCGCTCCCCCACGCTGGCGCCCGCCAATACGGTGGTCGACGGCCCCAGCGCCGACATCACGGGCCTCAACGGGCTGGCCGTGGCCCGGGACGGAACCGGAGGCCTGGTCTACCTCAAGAGCATCGCCGGGGTGGCCCACGTGTTCGTGTCGGGGCTGCGCGCGGGAGCCTTTCAGGCCCCGGTCCAGGTCGACACAGGACTGGCCGGACCGTCGAGTCAGCCGGTGATCGCGGCCACCAACGGCGGCCTGACCCTGGTCGCTTTCATCAACGCCGGTCAGCTGTATGTCGTCCAGCAGACCAACGCGTTGTCGCCGTGGCAGGCCCCGGCGGCGCTGTACGGGAGCGGCGCCAGCAACCCGTCGTTGTCGATCAGCACGTTCGGCAAGGCGTACCTGGCCTTCACCGCCCTCGGTTCCGGGGGCCATGACATCCACGCCGCGTACTTCAACCAGGGGCAATGGACGGCGGTCCCGGCACCCCTGGACGCGAATGCGTCCGACGATGCCGGCACCGGCCCCGGTCGTCCTCAGGTGGCGACGGCCGGAGACGGCACCGCGATCGTCGCCTGGGGCGAGCACGGACACGTCTACACCCGTCGTGTCCTCGGTAGCGCCCCCAGCATCGCCTTCCAGCAGGCCGATCCACCCTCCTTCGCCGGCTTCAGCGAAGTCTCGGCCGACCAGCCCGCGGTCGGCGCCGGCGGTGACTCCTCCTACGCCGCGGTCGCTTTTCACGAGGTTGTGACCAGCGGCGGCGTCAAGCAGTCCCGGGTCCTGGTCAACCGGCTGCACGCCGGCCAGTACGACGGTGCCGTGGCCGCCGACAGCCCCGTCACTCCAGGCGGCGAGGGCGCAACGAGCCCGCGGGTGTCGGTGACCGAGTTCGGCACCGGCTGGATCAGCGCCCAGGGCGACCAGTCAAATAACGCCTTTCTCACCAACTTGACCACCAACGACAGCGTCGCCTCCCACGAGCAGCTCAACAGTCTCCCCCAGGGCGCCCCCCCCGATACGGTTCCCGCGACGGCCGGGATCGTCTCCACCCTGCTCGCCTGGCAGCAGACCGGGACGCCCGAGATCCGGGTCCGCTACGCGCCCGACGGCACCCACCTCGATCCCGACCTGACCGTGTCCTCCCCCGCCCTCGGTGCCGCCAATGCCGATCTGGGTCTGTTCGCCGGCGGCGACCTGGCCGGAGACGCCGCGATCGCCTGGGTCCAGAACATCGGCAGCCAGAGCCAGATCGTCACCGCCCAGCTCTTCCAGGCTCCCAAGGCGTTCGCACCCTCGACCCGATTTGGCTACTCGACGAGCGCCAACCCGGTGCTCAGCTGGTCGGCGCCGAGCGAGCTCTGGGGTCCGCTCACCTATACGGTCAAGCTCGATGGGGCGGTCGTCGGCAGCAGCCAGAGCCCGGCTCTACAGACCGCGGCGCCGGTCGCCCAGGGCCGTCACGTCTGGCAGGTCTCCGCCGCCAACCTCGCTGGGCTGACCAGCACCGACCGCGCCTCGGTGGTATTCGTCGATTCGCTCCCGCCTCAGGTGCGGCCGCGAATCACCGGCGCGCGCCACGTCGGCGATCTGCTCCACATCTACGTGCGTGACACCGACCGGCCACCCGGGCTTCCGGCCTCCGCCGGCTCGGGCGTGGTTTCCCTCCAGGTCAAGTGGGGCGACGGCACCAAGGCCTTTATCAAGCACGCCGCCAGCCACGCCTATCGCCGCCGGCGCACGTTCACCGTGACCGTGATCGCCTTTGACCGGGCCGGCAACCGCACCGTGATCACCAAGCGGGTCAAGGTCACGCCCAAGCCCAAGCGCAAGCACAAGAAGGGCAAGCGCCGCAAGCACACCACCCTCAGGCACACGATCCGCCACGCCGGGATCGGGCTGTGAACGTCGAACCAGCGCCCGACGCACTAGCGCCCTACGCACGCGGTCGTGTGCAGGCGCGGGTCAGTCAGCCGCACCACGCGCCATCCTGCGACCGTGGCGATCGTCTGATGATCGGTGAGACGCGGATCGACCGGGGCGGCCTGGCCGTCGGTGCGATTGTGGGGGCCGACGAAGTCGACGCCCGGCTTGCGCATCGAGGTCCCGACCCGCTCCAGTGGCACGTGCAGCTTCCATGCCAGGGCAGTCTGCACCCCATGGTTGACGCCCGCAAAGCTCGACTGACAGGGGAACACGCCCCGATGACCCCCCGCAGCCGCGACGGCCTGATCGAGGTTATGCAGGGTGGCCACGGCCCGCTGCGCGGCGGGCTCAGCGGCCCGGGCCTCGGCGAAGCGGGTCAGGCTGAACGGGATCGAGACCGCCACCAGCGCGGCGGCCACGCCCACCGCGACGGCCGTGCGCGCGCCGGACAGGGCCTCGCCGGTCAGCAGCGCCAGACGCACCACGCCGACCCCGCCGAGCACGCAGGTGAGCGCCGCGGCGGGCAGGAAGAAGCGCTCGAGGCCGGGGTAGCCGTCGAGGGTCATGCCCACCACGACCACCCACCAGGCCACGATCCCGGCCCCGAGCGCGAGCAGGACCCGATCCCGCTCGCGCCACCAGCCCAGCGCCACCGCCACGGCGGCCAGGATCAGCGCCGGCAGGACCTGGAGGTCGGCGCCCCGAGCGAGCACGGTGTGCAGCCGGTTGGCGCCCAGGTGACCGTTGTAGGCGGCGGCGTGACTGGCGGCCAGGAAGGGCTGGCCGGAGCCGATCCAGGGCGGCACGAACCACAGGAAAGGCAACATGAACAGGCCGACCAGGATCAGCAGCCGCGGACCCCAACCCTGCCAGGCCGGATCCCGGAACCACAACAACAGCGCGTACAGGCCGATGAACGGCCACCACTCGGGGCGAATCAGCCCGGCAGCCACGGCGAGCACGAAGGCCTGGCCCCGGCGACCATCCAGCAGACGGTCGACCGCGCCCAGTGTGACCGCGATCAGGACCACCTCCGAAGTGCCGCGCAGCCAGTAGTAGAGCCAGTCCTGGGTCAGCACGACGCCGATCACGGCCAGGCCTCCGGCCACGGCACCGGCCCAATCCCCGTCGAGGAGGCGGGCGGCCAGGCGCCAGGCGAAGTAGAGGCCGAGGAGACCGCCGATCCGCGCGGTGATCACCCACAGGGTGGGCGCGGCGCTCCCGAACAGACCCCAGACGGTCGTGAACAGAAACGGCAGCGGCTTCCACGAGGGGCCGCCGCTGACCAGGAAGCTCAGGTGCGGATCGGTCACCTCGCGGCCCCAGACAATCCAGGAGAACGGGTCGTAGCTGGGTACCGTGGGGAGCACGGCCGCCGACAGGATCGCGAGCACGATGCAGGCGCCGATCGCGAGCGCCATCGGCGAGCGCGAAGCGCGGGCGAGGGAGCTCATCGATGAGGCGCCCGAGCCAGGCTCAGGACCTTCGGGGCCGGTCGCGGGCACCCGCTTCTGTGGCGGATCGACGACTGGCATCGGCGCGCGAGTTTAGCGGCGCCGGCGGCCATCGAGACCGCGTCGGGGCGACCGTAACCGGCCACAAACTCGCCGCCGGGCTGGTCTTGACCCTGCTCGTGGCCTTGCTGAGCGGAGCTCCGGCGAGCGCTCAGACCGTCCCCACCGCGGCGCCCCCGACCAAGGGCGCGCTCTACCCTGACGGCCAGGACAACCGCTACCTGTTGGGCGGTCAGTGGCTGTTCCAGGCCGACCCGGGCGCCGTCGGTGTCCAGAACGGCTGGTGGCGGGCAAGCGCCAGCACGGCCGGCTGGTCCGGGGTGACGGTGCCCAACTCCTATAACGCGGGCGATCTCAGCACGGCGAGCATGAACGGCTCGGTCGGCTGGTACCGGCGTGACTTCACACTGCCCGCCAATGCCTTCGGCGTCTCGGTGCCGGCCCGTTTCCGCAGCTGGATCGTCCGGTTTGAATCGGTCAATTACGACGCCACCGTGTGGTTGAACGGGCGCCAGATCGGCCACCACGACGTCGCCTATCTCCCCTTTGAGTTCGCCATGAAAGGCATGCACGCGGGTGTCAACACGCTCGTGGTGCGCGTCGATGACCGGCGGGGCGGCGGGTCCCTGCCCCCCGGCCCGTCGGGCGGCTGGTGGAACTTCGGCGGCATCAACCGGGAGGTCTATCTGCGCTCGGTCTCGCGCGCCGACCTGTCGGTCGTGCAGGTCCGCCCGATCCTGCCCTGCCCGACGTGCGCGGCCACGATCCAAGAGCAGGCCACGGTGACCAATCCCACCGGCGCCCCCCAGACGGTCGCGCTGACCGGGGTCTACGGTGGGCAGCGGCTGAACTTCGGCGGCCAGACGATCCCCGGGCACGGCACCTGGGTCGCCCATGCTCAGACGGTGCTCAGGGCCCCCCACCTCTGGTCGCCCGGCGATCCGTATCTCTACCAGGCCACCCTGCGCCTGACCGATGCCTACGGACGCCGGTTGGAGGGCTACTTCACCAACAGCGGCGTGCGCAGCGTGGCCGTGAGCTCGAGTGGTCAGGTGCTGCTCAACGGCCGCGCGCTCAACGCCCGCGGCTTCAGCATCCACGAGCAGGACGTCACCACCGGTGCGGCGCTCACCACCCCCCAGCTCGCGGCGCTGGTCGGCGCGGCGCGCCAGCTCGGGGCCACGATCCTGCGCTCCCATTACCCGCTCAATCCCCAGATCCAGCAGCTCGCTGACCAGTACGGGATCCTGATCTGGTCAGAGGTTCCCGTCTACCAGGTCCAGTCGGCCTACCTGCGCAAGCGAGCCTGGCTCCGGGTCGCCCACGGGATCCTGCGCGACAACATCCTCAATAACCAGAACCATCCGTCGGTTCTGCTCTGGAGCATCGGCAACGAGCTCGTCTCCCCGCCCAACGACGCGGAGAAGAGCTACATCTCAGGGGCGGCCGCGCTCGCCCACCAGCTCGATCCAACCCGTCCGGTGGGGATGGCGATCACCGACTGGCCCGGCATCCCCTGTCAGGGTGCCTACGCGCCGCTGGACGTGATCGGCTTCAACGACTACTTCGGCTGGTTTGACGCCGGCGGCGGCACCACCGACGATCGCGACGAGCTCGGCCCGTTCCTGGACAGCCTGCACGGCTGCTACCCGAACAAGGGCCTGATGGTCACCGAGTTCGGATTCGAGGGCAACCGCGTCGGGCCGTCCGAGGAGCGCGGCACCTACGCCTTCCAGGCCGACGCCGCCCAGTATCACCTCAACGTGTTCGCCTCCAAGCCGTTTATCTCGGCGGCGATCTGGTTCGCGATGAACACCTTCGCCGCTCACCCCGGCTGGACGGGTGGCGATCCGCTGGGCAGCCCGCCTTTCGTGCAGAAGGGGGCGGTGGACCAGTACGGCAACCCGACGCCCCTGTTCAGTGTGCTCCAGGCGATCTACACCTCAACCCCGCAGCTGGGGCCGCCTCCAGTCGCCCCGGCCGCCCGTCATCGTCACCCGGCCACCCGCCGTCACAAGCACACGGCCCACCGGCGCCCCGCCTGACGCCACCGGCTCTCCAAGTAGCAGCAGCTATGGGGAGGTGATTCTCGCCGCGGCCAACACGATCAGGGCGACGCCGGCGCCCACCGCGCCGGCCGGGAGCGCGCTGCCCGGACTGATGTGGGGAGACAGCAGCACGAGGACCAGCCAGCCGCCGAGGGCGGCTAAGCCCGAGAGCAGCGCGCGGTCTGTCAGGGCAAGCCCGGCCCGCCGGATCGCCAGCGTCAGGGCGACCGCGACCAGTGCGAGCACGGGGATGATCCCGCCCCAGCCGTGACCCAGTCCGGCCGCGCTGAGCAGCGTGTACTGCAAGTGGCCCGTGCCCGCCAACGATGTCCAAACCGAGAGATCGGAGCTCGGGAGCTGGGGCTTGGTAATCGTCGCGAGCACCATCGTCCCTACCGAGGCGGCGAGTAAGGCCAGCGCTGGGCCGGGCCAGCGACGCAGCGCGCTCGCGCCGCCGAGGACAGTGAACGGAAGCGCGGCGATCAGGAAACGCGGCCCGGGCGTGTCGCCGCCCAACGGTCCGAAGTAGCCAGCGTTGTAGACCAAGAAGGTGATGGCAGCCGCCCCGGCGAGCACGATCTCCCACCTAAACGGTCCCCGTCGGATCAGGGCGACGCCGGCGACCGCCGCTGCGACGAAGGGGGTGAGAACGAGCAGTCCCTTAGGGGCGAGCAGCACCTCCAGCGCCCGCCGGGCCTGCGGGATGCCGACCCCGAAGAATCCGCTCTGGTGCGGGCTGGCGGCCGCGCTGGTGGTCGGCAGAGCCCCTACATAGGAGAGGTGGGTGACCGAGCCGAACGCGAACAGGTCGTAGAGCCCGAGCGGCACAAGCCCAATGAAGACGCCGGCGGCGTAGAGCACCACCGAGCGCAAAGACCGATCGCGGACGATCACGTACAGGCCGACCAGCCCCGCCACGAGCGCGAGCGGGTACTCCGTCGTGATCGCGAGGCCGCACAGCGCACCCGCGGCGAGCAAGCGCCGAGCGCTACCGGGGCGCCCGAGGAACAGCACGGCGAACCCGGCGAAACCAAAGGTGGCGGCGAGCACGTGCGAGTAGAGAAGGCTTGCGAACGGCATCAGCAACGTCCCCGCGCCCACGGCTACCGCGGCGAGGGCCCCGTATCCCGGCTGGGTTCGTTCCGCCACAGCGCGGAGCAGGAGCAGCAGGACCGCGGCCGGAAGGACGGCCGCCCAGAGCGTCAGCGTCCAGATGATCCCGCGGTCGCGGCGGATCTGGGCCGCCGCACCGCTCGTTGCCCGCACCCCCGCGCCGGCGGCCACGTTACCGGCGGCGCGGCGCGCCAGCGCGGCGAGACCGCTCTTTTGCACCAGCAAGTAGACCGGAGCGGCGGCGAGGGCCAAGCCGGGTGCCTTGTTGGAGTAGATGTGGCCGGCGAACTGCGACTTGTCGATGGTCTCGGAGGCGTACGAGTCGATCCTCGCCGTCCCCGACGCCAACGCTCGAATCAACGCGTAGTGCGAGGTCTGATTCGCGCTGGGCGCCTGAACCAGCAGCACCCACGCACAGACAAGCGCGAGTATCGGCAGGGATCCGGCCACTTGGGGTCTCGCGCGTCGGCTCGAGCGTCTGAGCGAGTCCGGGCCGATCTCGCAATCCTTACCAGACGCTGGCCGCAGCCAGGTTCAGGCCGTCGGCGTGAAGCGGCAGCGCAGCAGGGTCGCGATCACCCGGAAGCCGTCCAAGGCGGTGAGCTTCTTGCCCTCATCGGTGGACCGGGCCCGATAGTGGACCGGAACCTCGAAGATCCGTTCGCCGTGCTGGACCAGGCGGGCGGTGATCTCGGGCTCGATCGCGAACCCGGCTGAGCGCAGCGGAAGGCTGCGAAACACCTCGGTCCTGATCATCTTGTGGCAGGTCATGATGTCGTGCAGGTACACGTTGTAGAGCACGTTGCAGGCCAGCGTGACGCCCTTGTTGCCGAGCACGAACAGGAACGAGTGGCTGGTGTAACCGTCGAAGGCGCGGACCCCGAAGCTCGCGTTGGTACGCCCATCCAGCAGGGGGGGCATCAGCAGCGCCAGATCGGCCGGGTCGTACTCGAGGTCGGCGTCGAAGATGCAGGAGAACTCCCCGCGGGCGTGGGTCAGCGCGGTCTGAATGGCGGCGCCCTTGCCCTGGTTGTGGTCGTGCTCGATCAACCGCACCCGGTCGCCCCAGTCGCCGTCGCGCAGGAGCTCGCGGGTCCCGTCGCTCGAGCCGTCATCGATGATGATCAGCTCAAATTCGGCGGGGAGCTCGGTCGAGAGGACCTCGGCGATTGCACGCTCGATGCGCTCGCGCTCGTTGTAGACCGGCATCAGGATCGACAGCATGGTGGGCTATTTGCGACGGGGAGTCTGAGTGAGCGCAGCCGCTTGGCAATCGCTCGCGAGGAGAGGCGATCCTAGCGAACGTGTGCGGCATCGGACATGATGCCCCGGTGGACTTTGCGGACGAAGGTCTCCTCGACGACCTCGAGGGCGAGGAGCGAACCGCCCGCCGTGAGCTGCTTGAGCGCCTGGCCAACGACGGCTTCAGCCTCGACGAGCTGCGCAGCGCCGTCCAGGAGAGGCGGCTGGTCCTGCTGCCCGTGGACCGCGTCCTAGGTGGGAGTATCACCGCGCGCGAGGCCGAGGAACAAACCGGCCTGCCGGCTGAGGTGCTGCTGCGCATGCGCCGCCTGCTCGGGCTCCCTGCCGCCGGGCCCGACGACCGCGTGTTCTCAGACGAGGACGTCGAGGCGGCCCGGTCGACCAAGCGGTTTCTGGACGCCGGCTTTGACGAGGACGCGATCGTCGAGATCACCCGCGTGCTCGGGGAGGGCATGGGCCGCCTGGCGGCGACGATCACGGCCGCCTTCGCCGACGCCTTCCTCAGCCCCGGTGACAGCGAGGAGGCAGTGGCCGAGCGCTTCGCGGCCCTGGCCGAGCAGCTCACCCCGGTGTTCACGCCCGTCTTGGTGGCCGGCTTCAAGGCCCAGCTGCGCGACGCGGTCGGGCGCGGCGTGCTGGGACGCGACGAGCTCCAGGCCGGCGACATAGCCGGGTCCCAGGAGCTGGGGGTGTGCTTCGCCGACCTGGTCGGCTTCACTCGGCTCGGAGGCCAGGTGGAGCTGACCGAGCTGGGCACCGTGGCAGGCCAGCTCGCCCGGCTGGCCGCTTCGGTGGTCTCGGCACCGGTGCGGCTGATCAAGACGATCGGCGACGCGGCCATGTTCATCAGCCCCGAGCCCGGACCGCTGGTCGAGGTCGCCCTGGCGCTGGTCGAGGCCGTCGAGGAGGCCGACCTGCCCAGTCTGCGCGCCGGGATCGCCTACGGCCCGGCGCTGATTCGGGCCGGTGACTACTACGGCAACTCGGTCAACCTGGCCAGCCGGGTGACCGGCGTGGCCCGGCCCGGGACGGTTCTCTGCACCCAGGAGGTCCGCGATCATGCCAGCGAGGGGCTGCGGTGGTCCTCAGCGGGCCGTCACCGCCTCAAGGGGGTGTCCGGCACGGTCACGCTTCACCGGGCCCGCCGGGCCGCGTCTGGCGACGAGGGCGACGACGGGCCCGACGGGAACGAGTCCGACGACGCTAAGCGACGCCGTGCAGGTCGATCACGAAAACGAGGGCCGAGTTAGGCGGAATCCCTGGTTGCGCCGCGGCCTTGTAGGCCAGGCTGGCCGGGATGATCAACTCGCGGCGGCCGCCGACCTTCATGCCGGGGATCCCCTGCTGCCAGCCGGGGATTACGCCGGTCAGCGGCGTCGTGAACAGCTGGTTGCGTTTCCAGGAGGAGTCAAACTCCTTGCCGCCCTTGTCGAGGACCCCGACGTAGTTGACGGTCACGGTCGAAGTTGCCGCCGCGGCCGGCCCGGTGCCCTTGATCAGGTCCTTGACGATCAGTTTCTGGGGCGGCGGCCCGGAGGGCGGCACGACCTTGGGCTTGGTCTTCAGAGCCGCGGGAAGCGGGGTCGTACTGGTGCTGGTGGAGCTCGTGGTGGTGGCGCTGCTGCTGGCCGGTGCAACGGCGGCGGCGGAGGTGGCACCCTGGGAGGGAGCGAGCTGCACGCCGGGGGCGGCCGAGCTCGAACCACAGGCGGACACCGCCACGGCCACGGCGAACAGCGCGCACGTGAGTGTGATGAATTTACGCATGGAAGTGCTCGAGGGTAGCGGGCGAGCTCAGTCGGCGATGCGCTCGAGCACGTCAGCGTCGACGTCGAAGTTGGCGTGCACGGCGCCGACGTCGTCGGACTCCTCGAGCAGGTCGATCAACTTCATCAGGCGGGTGGCGTCGGCCTCGTCCACGGGGACCCGCGCTTTGGGGCGCTGGGTGACGTCGGCGCTCTCGATCTCCACCCCGGTGGCTCCCAGAGCCTCGCGGACGGCGGTCAGATCGGCCGGCGCGGTGATGATCTCGTAGATGTCGTCGTCGGGGATGATGTCCTGCGCGCCGGCGTCGATGGCGACCATCAGGTCGTCCTCGTCGTAGCGGGAGGCGTCGACCAGGATCACGCCGGACTTATCAAACAGGTAGGACACCGAACCCGGCTCGCCCAGGCTGCCACCGTGCTTGGAGAGCGCGTGGCGGACGTCGGCGCTGGTCCGGTTGCGGTTATCGGTCAGAGCCTCGATCAACAGGGCCACGCCGCCGGGGCCATAACCCTCGTAGAGGACCGACTCGATCTGGTCGGCGTCGACGCCGGCCCCGGTGCCCTTGGCGATCGCGCGCTCGATGTTGTCCTTGGGCATCGAAGCATCGCGGGCCTTCTGGATGGCCAGCGCCAGCGCCGAGTTACCGATGGGATCGCCGCCCCCCTCGCGGGCCGCGACGGTGACCGCGCGGGCCAGCTTGGTGAAGTGCTGGCCGCGGCGCTGGTCGACGATCGCCTTTTTGTGCTTGATCGAAGCCCATTTGGAGTGACCGGACATGCCCTCGAACTATAGGACCGTGCCCAGCGCCGTCGGGTGCTCCCGATACCAGTCGATCGTCCGCGCCAGACCATCCTCGAGGCTCACGCGCGGTCTCCAGCCGGTCAGCTCGCGCAGCTTGGCGGCGTCGACCCACTGGCGGTCGATCTCCCCCGACGGGGTGCCCGCGCCGCGTATGTCGGGCGACTGGCCGCTGCCCGCCAGGCGACAGATCAGCGCCACCACGTCGCCGACCCGGTGGGGCTCACCCCCGCCGGCATTGAACGCCTCTCCCCCGCCCTGACCGGCCAGCAGTGCCCGCCAGATGGCGAGATAGGCAGCGGCCGCATCCTCGACGTGGAGAAAGTCGCGTTCGGGCGAACCGTCGGAGCGAATTACCGGCGCTCGGCCCGCCAGGGCGGCGTCGATCGCCTCGGGGACCAGCCGGGCGCGGTTGGTGTCACCGCCCCCGTACAGGTTGGCAAACCGGGTCACCGCGACGGGAAGAGCGTAGGTGTGCCAGTAGGAACGGGCCAGGAGGTCGGCGGCTGCCTTGGAGACGTCATAGGGGAAAGTCGGCATCAGGGCCTGGCGCTCGTTGTAGGGCAACTGCTCCTGACGGCCGTAGGCCTTGTCGGAGGAGGCGACGATCACGCTGGCCGGGCCATGCTGACGGCACGCCTCGAGCAGCAGCCAGGTGCCCCGGATGTTGGTCTCAAAGGTCGAGAGCGGCGACCGATTCGCGGTGCCGACCTGGGTCTGGGCCGCCAGGTGAAAGACGCTGTCGACGTCGTATTCGTTGAGGGCTCGCTCGATCAGGGCCGGTTCGCAGATGTCGCCCGGGATCGTGTCGACGCGCCCGGAGAGGCCGAGGAGATCCAGCGTGGAGGCGGCGGGCTCGTCGCGGCGAATCGTGACCACCCGCGCACCCTCGGTCAGCAACGCCGCCACCAGCCCGCCGCCCAGCAGGCCATGCGCGCCGGTGACCAGGGCCACGCGACCGCTGATGCTGGCCGCCTGCGCCTCGCTGGTGAGCTGAGTTATTCCCACAGTTTCCAGGGCGCGGCTCCGCTCGCCCACAGATCGTTGAGGATGACGGCGTCCTTGTAGGTGTCCATGCAGTCCCAGAAGCCATCGTGCCGATAGCCGCGCAGCTCCCCGTCGGCCGCCAGGCGGGCCAGGGGCTCGCGTTCGAGCACCGCGTCGGGCCCGAGCCGGTCGAGCACGCCGGGGCGCAGGCAGAAGAAGCCCCCGTTGATCCACTGCTCGGAGCGAGGCTTCTCGGTGAAGCCACGGATGTTGCCGTTGGCCTGCAGTGCGGCGACGCCGAACGGCAGCTCGGGCCGGACGACGGTCATCGTGGCCAAGGCACCGTGGCCGGCGTGGAACTCCAGCAGTGCTCCCAGGTCCACATCGGCCACGCCGTCGGCATAGGTGAGGCAGAAATCCTCCCCGTGCAGGGCCGCCGCCGCCCGATGCACCCGGCCCCCGGTCGGAGTGTCGACGCCGGTGTCGAGGCACTGGATGTCAGCGCGCCGCGGCCACGACGCCTGGGCCACGAAGTCGCGGACCTGCTCGCCCCGGTAACCCGTCAACAGCAGGAAGCGGGCAAAGCCCTGCGCGAGGTAGATCTGGATCACGTGCCAGAGGATCGGAGACCCGCCGATCTCGACCATCGGCTTGGGAATAGCGCCCGAGCGCTCCTGCAGGCGCGTGCCGCGACCGCCACACAGGATCACCACGGGAGTCTCACGCTTGACGGGGACGGTCGGTCTCACGGCGGCGGATTATCAGGCATCATCACCCGCGATGACCGACCCACCAGACCCAGAAATCTTCAAGGCCTACGACATTCGCGGCCTGTACGGCGAGCAGATCGACGCCGGAACGGCGCTGGCCATCGGCCGCTCCTTCGCCCGCGTAATCGCCGCCTTGGCCGACCGGCCGACCTCGGCGCTGCGCCTGGGTCTGGGGCGCGACATGCGCCTCACTGCCCCCGAACTGGCCGGGGCCTACCGGGAGGGGATGGCCGCCGAGGGCGCCACGGTGCTCGACGCCGGCCAGGTGGGGACCGAGATGCTCTATTACCTGGTCGGCTCCCGTGACCTCGACGGCGGGCTGATGTGCACCGCCTCTCACAACCCCAAGGCCTACACCGGCGTCAAGCTCGTCGGCCGCGGCGCCCTGGCCCTGTCAGGAGATTCGGGGATCGGCGACGTCCGCGACGGAATCCTGGCCGGGCTCGGCGAGGCGCCCGGCGGCGGATCGGTGCAGGAGGTCGCGATTGCGCAGGAGTTTCGGACCGCGGCGCTGGCCTTTGTCGACGCCCGTCAGATCAAGCCGCTCAAGGTGGTGGTGGACGGCGGTAACGGCATGGCGGGACCGATGGTGGGCCCGATCCTCGATGGGCTCGGGCTTGACCTGATCAAGTGCTACTGGACCCCGGACGGCAACTTCCCCGACCACGAGCCCAACCCGCTGCTGCCCGAGAATCGCGAGTTCATCATGGCCGAGGTGGTCAAGCAGGGCGCCGACCTCGGGATCGCGTGGGACGGCGACGCCGACCGCTGCTTCTTCATCGACGAGCGCGGCGTGTTCGTGGACGGTGACTTCCTGACCGCGCTGATGAGCGCCTCGATGCTCGACAAGGAGCCCGGTGCCACCGTCCTCTATGACGTCCGGGCCAGCCGCGCGGTCGCCGACACGGCCCGCGCGGCCGGCGGCCAGGCGCTGGTCAACCGGGTCGGACACGCCTTCTTCAAGGCTCGCATGCGGGCCGAGGGCGCCGCCTTTGGGGGCGAGGTCTCCGGCCACTACTACTTCCGCGACTTCTATTGCGCGGACTCGGGCACCCTGCCGGCGCTGCTCATCCTCGAGCTGCTCTCGCGCCGCGGCGCCACGCTGTCTGGGCTGCTCGAGGGGTACCGATCGCGCTATTTCATCTCGGGGGAGATCAACAGCGAGGTCGCCGACCCGGAAGCCAAGCTCGAGGAGCTCGCCGAGCGCTACCGCGACGGCCGCCAGGGTCGCCTCGACGGCGTCTCGATCGATTACGAGGACTGGCATTTCAACGTGCGCTCGTCCAACACCGAGCCACTGCTGCGACTGTGCCTGGAGTCGCTGCGCTCCCCCGAACACATGGAGGCCAAGCGGGACGAGGTCCTGAGCGTGATCCGCTCGTGACGAGCAGCGCGCAGACGAGCGCGGAACGAGAGGAGCTCCTGCGGCGCGCGGCGGCCGCCGGGATCCACCGCATCGCCGTCCCCACCCCGTTCCTGGTCGGGCGGGTCAACTGCTACCTGATCGAGGAGCGCCCGTTGACCCTGGTCGACACGGGGCCCAACTCGGGAAAATCGTTGGATGAGCTCGAGGTCTCGATGGCCGCGCTGGGCCACGCGATCGAGGATCTCGAGCTGATCGTCATCACCCACCAGCACATGGATCACCTCGGGCTGCTCGAGGTCCTGGCCCGGCGGTCGGGAGCCGAGATCGCCGCCCTGGATCGTCTCGCGCCCTATCTGGGGAGCTTTGGGGCCAGCGTGGCCGCCGACGACGAATTCTCGATGGAGGTCATGCGCCGCCACGGCGTCCCGGTGGACGTAGCCCGGGCCCTGTCCATGGTCGGAGCCGCCTTCCGTGCCTTTGGCTCCAGTGGGCAGGTCACCCGGCCGCTGTCCGACGGAGACGACCTGGTGGTTGGGGACCGGACGTTCCGCGTCCTGCACCGCCCCGGGCACAGCCCCTCGGACACGATCTTCGTTGACCAGAGGCGAGGAATCCTGATCGCCGGCGATCACCTGCTGCCGCACATCTCATCCAATCCGCTGGTCAGCCGTCCCCTCGGCGAGGGGCCGGGGGCGCAGCGCCCGCACGCCCTGATCGACTACCTGGACTCGATGCGAGCCACCCGCGAGCTGTCACTCGACCTGATCCTCCCAGGACATGGCGATCCCTTCGCTGACCACGTGGCCCTGATCGACGAACGCTTCCGAATGCATGAGCGCCGGGCCCGGAAGCTGCTGCGGATGCTCGCCCCGGCGCCGCTCACCGCCTATGAGCTCGCCACCCAGATGTGGGGCAACGTCGCCGTCACCCAGGCCTACCTGACGATCTCCGAGGTGCTCGGACACATGGACCTGCTCGTCGCTCGCCACGAGGTGGACGAGAGCGACGAGGACGGCGTGACGCGCTTTCACGCCACCGCGGCCTGACGGCCCCGCGATCCGTAATAGCCGCACGGATCAGGGTTTTCTACGCATCCTTCTAGGGTCGATTTGAGCCGATGCTGTGCCTGGACATGTCTAGTCGTTCCCCACAGCCGGGACCTCCGCGTCCCGGTGCCCCTGCAGCCACGCACACATCCCGCGAGCAACGAGGGCTCCTGCAACGCGTTCCGGCAGTCCTCTACACCGCCGATCCGGGCGCGGGCGGGGCCTGGCACTACGTCAGCCCCCAGATCGAGACGATCCTCGGCTTCACGCCCGAGGAGTGGTGCGCCGACAGCGACCTCTGGGCAACCCGACTTCACCCCACCGATCGCGACCGGGTGATCGAAGCCGAGGCGCGAATGATCGACGGCCAGCCCCCGACCGGGGCGGCCGAGTACCGGCTCCTGCATCGTGACGGGCATGTCGTCTGGGTCCGTGATGATGCGCTTTTGGTCGAAGACGAGAACGGCAAGACGCGCTGGCACGGGGTCATGTCCGACATCACCGAACAGAAGGAGGCTGAGGCTGAGCTCGAGCGCCGCGCCGCCCAGCAGGCCGGCGTGGCCCGCCTCGGGGAACACGCCCTGGAGGGCGCCAGCACTTCAGATTTGATGCAGGAGGCGGTCCGCGCCGCCACCGAGCTGCTCGGCGTCGAGATCGGTGCCGTGATCGAGCTGGTGACCGGCGGCGAGAGCTTCGAGTTTCGCTCGACCGTCGGGCTGCCCGACATCACCGGAGTGATCGTCCCGGCCGGCGCGCGCTCCCAGGCCGGCTTCTCGATCCTCACACGCGGGCCGGTGATCGTCACTGACTGGGAATCAGAGCAGCGCTTTGCGCGCTCGCCGATTCTCACCGAGCTCGGTGCCCGCAGTGGTCTGACGGTCGCGATCGAAGGCCGCGAGTCCCCGTTCGGCGTGCTCGGTCTGCACTCGGTGACATTGCGGGAGTTTCAGCCCGGGGACATCGATTTCGTCCAGGCGCTCGCCAACGTCCTCGGGGATGCCTTCGAACGCCAGCTGACCGACGATGACATTCGCCATCGCGCGCTCCACGACGACCTCACCGGGCTACCCAACCGGCTCCTGTTCATGGACCGCCTCCAGCAGGCGCTCGAGCGTCTGCGTCGCCACAAGTCGCTGACCGCCGTCCTCTTTCTGGACATCGACCGCTTCAACCTGGTCAACGACAGCCTCGGGCACGACGTCGGCAACGAGCTGCTGGCCGCCACCGCCCCCCGCCTGCGCCAGGCCGTGCGCTCCAGCGACACGATCGCGCGCTTCGGCGGTGACGAGTTCGGGATCTTGCTGGAGGAGATCGAGGGCGAGCAGGATGCGATCGACATGGCCCAGCGCATCGCCGCTGTGTTCACGCGCCCGTTCGTGCTCGAAGGCGACGAGCACTTCGTCACCACCAGTATCGGGATCGCTCTCGCGCAGGGGGGCGAACAGGCCGCGGACATGGTTCGGGACGCGGATGCGGCCATGAACCGCGCCAAGGAGCGCGGCCGGGCTCGCTACGAGCTGTTCGACGAGGGTCTGCGCGGCCGGGCGCTCTCCCGGCTGCGGGTCGAGAACGACCTGCGCCGGGCGCTCGAGCGCGACGAACTGACGCTCGACTACCAGCCACTGGTCTCGCTGCAGGATTTCTCGATCGTCGGTGTCGAAGCGTTGATCCGCTGGGAGCACCCCGAGCGCGGCCGGATCGCCCCGCTTGACTTCATCCCCGTGGCCGAGGAGAACGGGCTGATCGAGCCGATCGGCCGCTGGGTGCTCGAGCACGCCTGCCGTCAGGCGGCTCGCTGGTACCGAGACCGGCCTGATTCGCCGCCGCTGTCGATGGCTGTGAACCTGTCCGCCGTGCAGATCGCCAACCGAAACCTGGCCGACACGGTCTCGGGCGCGCTGCGCGGCGCGGGTCTGGACCCCGCCTGTCTCTCGCTCGAGATCACCGAAAGCGTGATGCTGGCCGACGCCGAAGGGCTGACCGAGGCCCTGAATGCGCTCAAGGCGATCGGGGTGCGCCTCGTCCTGGATGACTTCGGGACCGGATACTCGTCGCTGTCCTACCTGACCCGACTGCCCCTCGACGTGCTCAAGGTCGACCGGTCGTTCATCGACGGGCTCGGCACCGAGCCCCGGGACACCGCGATCACCGAGGCGATCGTCGCCATGTCGCACGCCCTCTCCCTACGGGTGGTCGGCGAAGGGGCAGAGACGGGGCTCCAGGTGGCTGAGCTCAACCGGCTCGGCTGTGACTACGTCCAGGGCTATCACTTCTCGCGCCCGGTCCCGGCGCTGGCGATCTCACACATGCTCGAGCACGGCCCCGATTGGCTGCCGATCACGCCGTTGCGCAGCATACGGTCCCGCGCCCGCGGCTAGCCGGCCGGTTCTTCGCCGTTCGTCCGTTCGCCCGCTCGGCCGCCGCGTCCCGCCGGGCTCGCTACCGGTAGGCGCTGGTTCCGGTCTGCATCGGCGACACGGTCGCTGTCCCGCACTCGGTCGCCCCGCCCGGGATCATGACCCGGAGCGTTGCCGTGTCATTGGGGGGATAGACCTGCAGGCCGTAGGCACTGGTGCAGCCGGTGCTCGAGCTGATGCCGTGCGTGACCGCGAGCCGGAACGAGGCGGTCTCCCCCGGCGCCAGCTGGACGGTGGACACCGGGCTGTGCCCGAAGAAGTCAGAGGTCGCGCGATGGGTCACGGTCGGCAGCAGGGCACCGCCCTGGCTGAGGAACTGGACCCCCGGATAGCCGAGCGTGTCGCAGCTGGTGCCCGATGTGTTGTGGACCGCGAAGCCCAGCTCCCCGTGCCCGGTGGCACCCTGCCTGCCCAGGAAGGTCAACCTCAGCGCGGCCGCCCGGCAGCCGGACGGCCCCGAGCCGGTGGCGGTCAGGGTGACCGTGCTCGTGGCCGGGGTTGAGCTACTCGTGCTGCCCGAGCCCGAGCCCGAGGTGGTGGCCGCGGCGGGCTGGGCGCCGGTGCTCGACGAGGTCGCACTGCCGCACGCGCTGAGCACCACCAGGGCGGTGGCGAGAACCACACCGGTCAGCGCGGCGCGGGCGCGACGGGATGTGATGTGACCCGGCACTCAACTCATTTTCGCGGCTCGCAAGCGATCCTCCTCCCCGCCCCATCGTCGTGCATGGCACCATCCAGGCGATGAAGCTCGAGCCCACCGCCGAGCGAGCCGTCGAGGACATCCGCTCTCGGCTGGAGCGTTACGACCCCTTCTGGGGTCCCCAACTGGTGATCGCCGCGGCGATCGCGCTGGACTTCGCGCTCCCCGAGCGGCTCACGATCGGGCCCACCTGGGTGCTGCCGGCCCTCGAGGGGCTGGCCCTGCTCGGGCTCATGGCCGCCTCGCCGCACCCGCGCATGCGCCATTCGCCGCTGCGGCGCCGGCTGGCCCTCTCGCTCACCGGCCTGGTCAGCGCCGCCAACATCGTCTCCCTGGTTGCGCTCGGTAGCCATCTGCTGCGCACCCGCATCACCAACGGCCACGAGCTGATCGCCTCCGGGGTCCTGCTCTGGGTGACCAACGTCCTGCTCTTCGGAGTCTGGTACTGGCAGCTGGACCGCGGCGGGCCCGTGGAGCGCGCCGCGAACTCCGAGACGTATCCCGATTTCCTCTTCCCGCAGATGACCGATCCTCGGTACGCGCCCGCCGATTGGCATCCCCGGCTGATCGACTACCTCTACGTGTCGTTTACCAACGCCAGCGCCTTCAGTCCCACCGACACGATGCCCCTGACCGCAAACGCCAAGTTGATGATGAGCGCCCAATCGCTCACCTCGCTGGTGACGATCGGGCTCGTGGTCGCGCGGGCCGTCAACATCCTCTGAGATGACCGCTTCGCCCCCGCCTGACTTCCTGCCCGCCCCGGGAACCCAGCACCCGCGGCGGCGGCGCCGGCTCGACTGGGAGCTGATCGTGTGCGGAGTGCGCGGCCACGCGCTCGTTGGCCGCGACGCCACCTCAGTCCGCGACGAGGATACGCTGATCATCCGCGACCGGGGCGATGTGCGCTGGCACCGGTGTTTGCGCTGTGACGCCTGGGTCCCGCTGCCCGGGCCCGAGGCGGGGACGCGCGAACGCCCCCCAAGGCGGGACGAGATCGTCATCCCCACCCGCGGCCAGGCCCTACGCGACCGGATCGTGCTGCGCCTGATCGCGATCGACCGCGCCGTGCATTTTGTGATCCTCGGCCTGCTCGGGATCGGTGTGCTGCTCTTTGCCTCCGACCGCGCGCATCTGCGGGCCGCCTTCTATCGAGTGCTGACCGCGATTCAGGGGGGTGTCGCCGGCGGTCCGGTCCAGAGCACCGGCCACGTGGGGATCCTCGGCGAGTTCGACAAGCTCTTCACCCTGCGCACCACCACCCTCAAGGAGGCGGGCTTTGCCCTGCTCGCCTACGCGCTGCTCGAGGGCATCGAGGCGGTGGGCCTGTGGTACGCCCGCCGCTGGGCCGAGTACCTGACCTTCTTTGCCACGACGCTGCTGCTGCCGCTGGAGGTCTACGAGATCATTCACAAGGGCAGCGTGCTGAAGGTGCTCGGCTTCGTGATCAACGTCGCGGTGGTGATCTACCTCCTATTCCGCAAGCGACTGTTCGGCCTGCGGGGAGGCGCGGCCGCCGATGAGGCCGCGCGCCAGTCCGACGCGGGCTGGCCGGCGATCGAACGGGCCACCCTCGACCTGCCCGCACCGGCGGAGGTCCCCAGTTGACCGTGTCCGGCTCTCGTCCGGGTGCCTTCGACGAGGAACTCCACCGCGTCGGCCGCGAGCTGTTCACCGCCTTCCCGTCGGCTTCGCGCAACCCGGTGAAGGCGCTCGACGCCCGAGCCATGGAGCTGGCCACCGGCGACCAGGAGCTGCGGGCGGCGCTGTTTCGCTTCGTCGATGTAGTCCCCGCCTGCCGCTCGCTGGACGACCTCGCCCGCCACCTGACCGCCTTCCTGGACGAAGTTCCGGAGACCCCGGCGCCCTTGTCGACGGCGATGCGGATTTCGGGCACGCGCGCGGGACGGACCGCCCTGGGTGCCGCCGCCGCGGGCGGTGTGCGTCACCTCGCTCATCGCTTCATCGTCGGCGAGACTCCGACCGCCGCGCTCGGTGTCCTGCGGGGCCTGTGGGACCAGGGCGTGGCCAGCTCGGTCGATCTGCTCGGTGAGGCCACCGTCACCGAGGCCGAGGCCGACCGCTACGCCGGTCGCTGCGCCGACGCGATCGACTCGCTGAGCGCCCCGATGGCGCGCTGGCCGGCCCGGGAGGACCTGGAATCAGACGGGGCCGGCCTCCTGCCGCGCTGCAACGTGTGCGTGAAGATCTCCGCTCTGACGCCGCTGCTGCGCCCCGACGCCCCGGGCCTGGGCCAGCGCGACGCCGCGGCCCGGCTGCGGCCGCTGCTCAGACAGGCTCAGCGCTCCGGGGCGCACCTCCACATCGACATGGAATCCCTGGACTCGCGCGAGGCGGTGCTCGAGCTGGTGCTCGGCCTGCTCGACGAAGAGGAGTTCCGGGACGGCCCCTCGGCCGGGATCGTCCTCCAGGCTTACCTGCGCGACTCGCCCGAGATGCTCGAGCAGGTGGTCGACTGGGCCGGGGCGACCCGGCGTACGCCGCCGCTCACCGTCCGCTTGGTCAAGGGCGCCTACTGGGACCACGAGCTCGTCCAGGCCCGCCAGCACGGCTGGCCGGTGCCGGTGTTCGAGGACAAGCACGAATGCGACCGCAACTTCGAAGTCCTGACCCGCGGCTTGCTCGCCGCGCGTCCCTCGTTGCGGGTGGCGGTGGCCAGCCACAACCTGCGCTCGGTCGCCCACGCGATCGCGGTCAACCGGCGGTTGGGTGGGGACGACCGCGACCTCGAGCTCCAGGTCCTGCGCGGGCTCGGGGATGAGCTCCAGCACGCCCTGGCGGCTCGCGGCTTCCGGGTGCGTACCTACTGCCCAGTGGGCGATCTCGTGGCCGGGATGGCCTACCTGGTGCGGCGTTTGCTCGAGAACACCTCCAACGAGAGCTTCCTGTCCGAGCAGGCCCGCGGTGCTTCGGTTGACCAATTGTTGGTCGCTCCGTGATCGCCCTTGGCCCCGACGTGCGGCATCTAAGGCCCGCATACCGGAACTTAGATGCATCACGTCGTGTGTCGGCCGCGGAAGGCGCCGGCGAGTCGCGCCGCGCGGCGGAGGCTCAGGCGGGCCCGGAGCGCCGAGTCATACCAGCGCAGGTCTGACCACCAGTCGTGCGCGAGCTCTCGGGGGCCGTAATCCTCGCGGCCGTCGAGGAAGGACGCGTAGCCCTGCTCCTCGCGCTGCGCGCGGTGGTAGATCGCCCGCAATGAGTCGTGGCTGTGGTCATGGC
>JBOGYN010000243.1:0-4099 GCA_050696855.1 Solirubrobacteraceae bacterium
CGCCCTTGCTGAGGCCCGCCGGGGGCTTCAAGGCCGACCTGACGATCATGCGCATGGACGAGGAGCTGTTTCGCGTCGTCACCGGCGGCGCCTGGGGGATGTCCGACCTCAAGTGGTTCGCCGATCACCTCCCCACCGACGGCAGCACGCAGATCCACGATCAGACCAACGCCTGGACGACGCTCGGGCTGTGGGGACCGCGGGCCCGCGACATCGTGGCCTCGATCACCTCCGACGACGTCTCCAACGAGGGCTTTCCATTCGCGCGCTGGCAGGCGATCGAGGTCGGGCCGCTGTCGGTGATCGCCTCGCGGATCTCCTACGTCGGCGACCTCGGCTGGGAGCTCTACGTTCCGATCGAGCAGGGCGCGCGGCTGTGGGACATCGTCGCCGAGGCGGGCCTGCCCCACGGTGCCGTCCCGATCGGCGCCGGCGTCTACGGAACCACCGGCCGCCTGGAGAAGGGCTACCGCGCCTACGGAGCCGAGCTCGAGGGCGAGTACAACGTCGTCGAGGCCGGGATGGCATGGGGCAAGGTCAAGGACCAGGACTTCATCGGCAAGGACGCGCACGCCGCCCAACGCGCGGCCGAGCCGGCGGCGACCATGTGCACCCTGACCGTCGAGGACCACACGTCTCAGAGCGGGGTCAAGCGCTACATGATCGGCGGCGAGCCGATCCTGACCAAGGACGGCAACTCGATCGTCGACGCCAAGGGCCGGCGCTCCTACGTGACCAGCGCCGGCGCCGGACCCTCGGTCGGCAAACACCTGCTGATGGGCTACCTCCCGCCCGCGCAGGCGCGGGTCGGCGAACAGCTGCTCGTGCAGTACATGGGCGAGCAGTACCCGGTCACGGTCGCCTCCGCCGACTCGACCTCGGTCTTCGATCCCGAGAACACCCGGGTCCGCTCGTGAACATCCTCGTGTGCGTAAAGCGCGTCCCGCTCACGGGTGGCAAGATCACCCTGACCGAGGACGAGCGGGCGATCCAGACGCGCCATCTCGGCTTCACGGTCAGCCCGCACGAGGAGTGCGCCTGCGAGGAGGCGATCCGGCTGGTCGAGCAGCATGGGGGCACTTCGACCGTCCTCACCCTCGGGCCGCCCGAGGCCGAAGAGCAGCTGCGCGACATGCTGGCGATCGGGATCGACAGCGGGATCCATCTAGTGACCGACGGCAGCGAGTCCGATCCGCAGGCCACCGCTGCGGCGATTGTCGCCGCGGTGGCGGCCGAGCCCGAGCCCTTTGACCTGCTCCTGTTCGGGACCGAATCGGCCGACGCCGGCAATTACCAGGTCGCGATCCGGGTCGCGACTGCGCTCGGCCTACCGGTCGTCAACGGCATCAAATCGATCGAAGTAGTGCCCGACGGGCTGCGCTGCGAGCAGGAGGTGGCGACCGGGCGGGATGTCTATGTCGCGCCGATGCCCGCCGTGGTGACCGTCAAGGAAGGCATCAACCTTCCGCGCTATCCGTCGGTTCCGGGCCGGATGCGCGCTAAGCGCAAGCCGATGGTGAGCTCGGAGCCGGCTGCCTCTGCCGCCCAGCTCGAGATGGTTCGCCTCGTGCTCCCCCAGGGGGCGAGCAAGCAGGCCGAGGTTCTCGGCCGCGGCCCCGAGGCGGCGCCCGCGGTGGTCTCGATCCTGCAAGAGATCGGGGTCGTGTGATGACCGTCCTGGCGTTCGTGGAGCGGGTCGACGACGAGCTCTCCCAACAGGCGGTGGCGTTCGCCCGCGGTCTCGGCGAGGACGTGGCCGCAATCGCCCTCGACGGTCCCTACGCGCCCGCCGCCTGGGCCCAGACGCTCGTCGAGCTCGTTTCGCAGCGCGGCGCGAATGCCGTCGTCGGCCCCGGAAGCGAGCGTGGCAACGAGGTCCTCGCCCACGTCGCCGCCAAGCTCGATCAGCCGATGGCCGCCAACTGCCTTTCGGTGACCACCGGTACGCCGGCCACGGTTCGCCGCATCCGCTGGGGCGGAAGTCTGCTCGAGGAGGCCCGCCTGCACGGCTCGCCGCTGCTCCTCACCTGCGCCGCCCACGCGGTGGGCGCCGCCCCGATCGACGCGTGCGAGACGGTGCCGGTCAGCGGCTCGGTCTCTACCTTGGATCAGGCCGTGGTTGTGACCGACTCGGTCCCCGCCGCGGCCGGTGGCGTCTCGTTGACCGACGCCGACGTGGTCGTCTCGGGCGGCCGGGGGGTCGGCTCGGCCGAGGGCTTCAGCGTGATCGAGGAGTTGGCCGATCTGCTCGGCGCCGCCGTGGGCTGCTCGCGCGCGGTGACCAGCGCGGGCTGGCGCCCCCACACTGACCAGGTCGGCCAGACGGGCACCAAGATTTCGCCCGAGATCTACATCGCTTGCGGGATCAGCGGCGCCACCCAGCACATGGCGGGCTGCAAGGGGGCCAAGCGTCTGCTGGCCATCAACCCCGACGGCGAGGCGTCGATCTTCGCCAGCGCCGACTACGCGGTGATCGGGGACCTGCACGAGGTGGTACCCGCGATCTCCGCCGAGATCAGAAAGGCGAGGGGCACATAGGCGAGCTGCTCGCCGCGGTCGTCCTCGCCGCGCTGGCGGGTCTGAGCGCGGTCCTGTTCGGACAGCGTGTCCGCTTCCTGCTCGCGCTCGTCCGCGCCGGGGCACCCGTGCAGCGCAGTGATGACGTGCCGCGCCGGGTCCGTAACGAGGCCACGATCGTGCTCGGCCAGCGCAAGCTGCTCCAGCGCCTCGGGCCGGGGCTGATCCACGCCTTCATCTTCTGGGGCTTTCTCGTTCTCGCCCCGACGATCCTGATCGCCTTCATCGGCGCGGTCTCCAAGCACGCCACGCTGCCGTGGCTGGGCGAGCAGGGCTGGTTTGCCTTCCTGGTCGACGTGTTTGCGGTGCTGGTCCTGATCGGGGTGATCGCCGCCGTCTGGATCCGCAAGGTGCTACGTCCAGCGCGCTTTGCCGGGAGTCATCTGGGCGAGGCGGACCTGATCCTGGCCCTGATCGCGATCATCGCCACGACGCTGCTGTTCTGGCACGCGACCCGGATCGCGCTTGGGCTCAACGAGTGGTCGGCCGCGTCGGCCCCGGTCTCCAATCTGTTGTCCGGGCTGTTCGCCCGTGACGGGGTGACCCGGGTGCTGGAGCGCGTCTTCGTCTGGGCCCACGTGGTCACGATCCTCAGCTTCCTGGCCTATCTCCCGCGCTCCAAGCACCTCCACATCGCCACCGCCGCCTTCAACGTCTGGTATGGCCGCACCGGACCGGGTGGCCGGCTCGAGCCGCTGCGCTTCGACGACCCCGACGTCCCCGAGGAGGACATCCGCTTCGGCGCCGGCACCTCCGCAGACCTGACCTGGAAGCAGATGCTCGACACCTTCTCGTGCACCGAGTGCGGGCGCTGCCAGGACGCGTGTCCGGCCTTTGCGACCGGCAAGGTGCTCTCGCC
The DNA here is from genome assembly GCA_050696855.1 of Solirubrobacteraceae bacterium. Lineage (GTDB taxonomy): Bacteria > Actinomycetota > Thermoleophilia > Solirubrobacterales > Solirubrobacteraceae > Palsa-465. Next base: position 3,437 of record JBOGYN010000243.1, read on the forward strand.
CAAGCTGCTGATCATGGGGCTGCGCGACCAGGTCTTCGCCGATGGGGGTGCGTTGGTCACTGCCCGTTCAGACGCCGCCGGGGCTGGCACTCCAGCGCTCGATCTGGCGGCTCTCGTCCCGGGCGCGGTGCCCGAGGAGTCGGTCTGGGATTGCGTGACCTGTGGTGCCTGCGTGCAAGCCTGCCCGGTCTCGATCGAGCACGTGGACCACATCGTCGATCTGCGCCGCCATCTCGTTATGGTCGAGTCCAGCTTCCCGTCCGAGGCCGAGCCGATGTTGCGTGACGTCGAGCGCAGCTCCAACCCCTGGGGCAAGGCCCAGTCCGAGCGCGCCGACTGGGCAGCATCGCTCGGCGTGCAGATCCTCGAGCCCGGCGATCCGGCCCCCGAGTACCTCTACTGGGTGGGGTGCGCCAGCTCGTTTGACGAGCGAGCTCGCACGACAGCCGAGGCGACCGCCCGGCTGTTGCAGAAGGCGGGCGTCGAGTTCGCGATCCTCGGCCCGCGCGAGGCGTGCACCGGGGATCCGGCCCGGCGGATGGGCAACGAGTACGTCTTTCAGGCCTTCGCGCAACAGAACGTCGCCACCCTGAACGAGGCCGGGGTGCGCAAGATCATCACCAACTGCCCGCACTGCTTCAACACCCTGGGCAACGAGTACCC
>JBOGYN010000244.1:0-1540 GCA_050696855.1 Solirubrobacteraceae bacterium
CCTCGTCGGGGCCTACGCGGTCATGCTCACGGTCATATACCTGCTGACCCGCAACGTCTTCGCGGTTGACTTCGAGTGGGGACGGCTGGCCCGGCTGGTGGTGGTTATGGGCGGCCTCACGGCCGCCGGTGATTTGGTTTTGCCCACCCACGGCGCCCTGGGGCTGCTGACTCGGCTGGCCGTGTTCGCGGCCATCCCGTTTGTCTTGCTTGCCACCGGTTTTGCCCACTGGGCCGAGCTGCGCCAGGCTCGCGCGCTCGTGACCAGGCTGCGGGCTGGCCGGTCCGCGGCGCCAGCCGGGAGCGAGCCGTGAGCCGCCCGGCGGTCAGCGTGGTGATGCCGTTCGCCGGTCCCCGCGCCGAGGGCGAAGCGGCGCTGGCGGCGCTGCTGGCGCTGAAACGCGGCCCCGACGACGAGCTGATCCTGGCCGACAACTCCGGAGTGGTCGGTCCCCGCGACGGCCTCGTCGTCGTCGCCGCGACCGGCGAGCACTCACCCTCGCACGCCCGCAACGTCGGCGCCGAGCACGCCACCCGCGACTGGATCCTGTTCCTCGACGCCGACTGTGTCGCCGATCCCGATCTCCTCGACCTCTATTTCTCGGTCCCGGTGGGCGACGACGTGGGCGCCGTCGCCGGCGAAGTCGCGTCGGTCGCGGCCGAAGGTGGGACGCTGGCGGCACGCTACGGAGCCGCCCGGGGCTTTCTCGGCCTGGGGGTGCACCTGTCCCATCCCTACTTGCCCCGGGCGGCGGCCGCCAACCTGCTGGTGCGGCGTCGCACGTTTGAGCTCGTCGGCGGGTTCTACGAAGGCGTCCGGGCGGCCGAGGACACCGACTTCAGCTGGCGTCTGCAGCGCGCCGGCTGGCGCTTGGAGGCTCGTCCCCAGGCCCGCGTCCGCCATCGCTACCGAACCAGTCTCGAGGCGCTGCGCCGGCAGTGGCGGGGCTACGCGGCCGGGCGGGCCTGGCTGTCGCGCCGTTACGAGGACTTCGAGCCCGAGCCCGCGCTGCGCCGCGCCCCCGGCCGCATGGTTCGCCGGCGCACCGGACCCCCCGGCGCCCCCCGGCGCTCGCGGCCGCCTGCCGGCTCGGTCAGCCGCCGCGATCGCGGGGCCTTCCTCGCCCTGGACGCCGTCCTGGGCTTTGAGGAGCTGGCCGGGTTCGCCCTCTCCAACCGGCCGCGTCGCCCGGCCGCTCCCCGTCGGCCCGCCGACGTCGTGCTGGTCGTCGATCGCTTCCCGAGCCAGGGTGATCCGTTGGCCGAATACGCCCGCACCCTGTCCGGGGCGCGGGTGGAGGCGGCGGCGCGCCCGGAGGCCTTCGATCCCCGGACCGGACGCGAGCTGACGGTCGCCTACCGCGAGGACGACGGCTCCGCGGCGCGCCTGGGGGCGCTGATCCGGATCCTCGCCCGGCACCCGGTGCGCGGTGCGCGGGACCGGCTCGGGCGTGCGCCCGGGGCCCCGCCGCTGGCCGCGCTGGCTCCGGCGGTTCTCCGCCTGGCCGCCGATCGCGACGCCCGGGTCCACGCCTTGGGGG
>JBOGYN010000245.1:0-2609 GCA_050696855.1 Solirubrobacteraceae bacterium
GCGCCACCAGAGCCGCGCCATTCCCTCGATCGGCGGCCAGGCGTGGCAGATCAATGCCAGCGGCGCTGCCGCGACCAGCAGGATCACCAGGACGATCCGGACGATGTAGACGACCAGGAGGACGACGGCCAGGATCGCGATGACGATGCCGATGAGCACCAGGAAGATCCCGCCGCTCCCCAGCGGTGCGAGGATCAGTCCGCGCATCGTCGCCATTGCGGCGGCGGGGTCGACACCCTGTCCGAGGAATGCTTGGGATAGTGCGTTGCTGAAACGGATGGCGACGCCGGCGATCGACAGGCTGGCGTTGGCGGCGACCGCGGCGACGACGATGCGCGGCGCGATCTCCTTGATCGAGTACCGCGTCTGCAGGGTCTCGTGGGTCATCACCAGGACACCCCCCGCGAGCACGAGCAGCACGAGCAGGGAGTCGGCGATGCCTGCGCTGACTCCCCAGAGCGCGCTGACCTGGCCCGGCCCGCTGACATCAGGCGTCGCCAGGATGGTGGTGCCGAGCAGATCGAGCACTGGGTTGAGCGCCGCGGTCACAAGCCCGCTGAACCAGCCGTCGATCGCCTGCCCGATGAGCCCGGGGATGTCCCAGGGCGCCACCCAGCTGGACCCGCTGCTGGGCGAGGGTGCGCTGGGTGGCGAGGTGGACGGCGCCGGCGCGGCCGACGGACCCACCTGGATCGGCGAGGTGGGCGGTGGCGTGGTCGCCGCCTGCGTGTCAACGAGGAGCGGCGCCGACGCGAGCGCAACAGGTCGCGCCGCTGAGACCGCGAACACCGCTGCCGCACTCCCCGCGACGAGCAGGCCCACCGCCAGTCTGGCGTGGCAGCGGAGACGACGGTGCACGATCAGGACCCGACGATCGACTGGAGGATCGACACCAGCACCGGCGAGAGGGCTGCCAGCGCGTAGCCGATCGCCGCGGATCGCAGCGCACTCTTGGCGCGCTCGATCTGTCCTGGATCGCCCCCGGCGGTCATGTAGCGGATGCCGCCGATAGTGAGAAAGAGAGTCGCGAGACCGGCAAGCAGACCGACCACCCACAGCCGCAGCGAGTCGATGACGGCGCTAAGCGTCGGCGGGCCGGCGGCTTCGACGGCGATCGGCGCTGCGAGCACGACGATGCCGACCAGCAGCGCGGCGTAGAGGACCCTGTGGATTCTGTGCACAACGTGGTCTCCCGGGCTATTCGGATGAAGCGGGCACCCGGGGAGGTCGTGGCCGGCCTGCATGGGGCTTGCTCACCTCCTCTCGGGGTTGAGTGCTGGTACTGGTGTGTCGGCCGTCCTGCTGGCCAGCTGACCGTGCCGTCACTCCCCGGTGTGTCCCGCATCCACCCAATCCGCGATTTCGGGCAAAACGCGACATCCGAGGATCGCCGGAGCGCAAGTACGCCACCAGCCGCGCCTCGGCGCGCTCCCGGCGGCGGCGCAGCGCGAAGGGAGTCACACGGAGCTTCGTGGCGAGGTCGCGGATGCGGACGCGCTCGATGCGCGTCACCGCGATGAGCTCGGCTTCGTTCGCTGTGATGACTCCCGCGCGGACGGCGCGGGTCAGGACCAGATCCGGATGATCTGCCGGCTTGGCTGCCACCGAGTCCGGCGCTCGCTCAGAGCGGTTGATGCTGGCGCTCACCTCCTGCACCCAGAGCTCGCGGCCCGCCCGGAAGGCCGACCAGAGCAGAGTCGCCGCGAGCCCGTTTGACGCCGACGACGAGGTGAGGACGGCCTCGATGAAGCCGGCGAGGATCGCCGCGTCGATGCAATCCGGATCGCCCGGGTAGTCGCGCGTCAGCCGGTTGGCCATGCGCCGGAGCCCGGGCATGAGCACGCCGGTAAGTCCGACGGCCCACAAGGGGTCGCCCCCACGGGCGCGGCGCAGCAGGTCCGCAACCGCCGCGTCGCGCGCCTCGTACGGCGTCGACGACTCGAGCAGGAGCGGCTTCAGCTCGTCGAGTCGGATGGCTCTGGCCGGCAGACCGTGGCCGATGGCAGCACCGTCGATCGCCAGGTGCGGCGAGCTGGCGACGAGATCGTAGAAGGCCGCATCCGCGGCGTCGAGGGGCTGCATTGTCGGCTCGTGCATGGCGCGCTCCTTGTGTCGGTTGGCGCTGCCATGCTCAGAAGGGCTTGGTACGTCTGAGGCACGCGATATGGACGTGCGCGAAACTCGGGCCGACGTACGCGACGCTCCACGACACGTCCACAGAACGTCCTTATTCCTCTGATCAAGAGGACCGTCCCGAACCCGACGTGCGTGAAACGTCCACGAGCCCGGCGCTGCCATCACTCCCGGTCATGCCCACCTTCGGTGGACGTTTGCTGGACGTGCCGGTGGCATGTCGCGTTTTCGCCCGCAGGGCCGATTGGGGGGTGTCGGCGTCTGATGGTCGGGGCAGAACCATGAGTGGCGACAGGGAATCCGACGACGTCTGGCTTGGACTCGTCCAGGCGAGCATCGCCTTCCTCGACACCGATGCGGCCTTCGGCTCCACGGCCGGCAGGACGCGCAGCGCCAAGGTGCGACTGGAGGACGCGGTCAACGACTTCGCCGCCTATCAAGAGGGCCTCAGGCGGCTGCCGGCTCCAGTGCTTCGG
>JBOGYN010000246.1:0-3426 GCA_050696855.1 Solirubrobacteraceae bacterium
CTGGCCGGGGGTGAGCCGGCCGGAGGCACCGTGGCGGGGAGGCAGCGTGGACGGCAGCTTCTCGAGCGCGCCGAGCCGGGCCACCTCCTCGATCAGATCGGCCTCGCGGGTGACGTCGGCGCGACGGAAGACGGGTACGGCGACCTCGAGTCCGTCAGGCGCATCGGCGGTGCCGAACTCGAGCGCGTTCAGGATCTCGGCGCAGCGGGAGCGGGGCAGCTCGGTGCCGAGCAGTCCGGTGACCCGCGCGTCGCGCAGGCGAATCGTCTTCGGAGCGGGACCGGGCCCGCCGACGTCGATCGTCCCCGGCGCCACGCGGGCGCCGCACAGCTCGATCATCAGCTGGGTGGCCAGGGCCTGGCCGTCCATTGCCTGCTCGGGCTGGAGCTGCTTCTCAAACCGCCCCGAGGCTTCGCTGCGCAGCCCGAGGGCGAGCGAGGTGCGGTGGATGTTGGGACCGTTCCAGTTGGCCGCCTCCATCAGGACCCGGGTCGTGGTCTGCTCGACCTCGGAGCGCGCGCCCCCCATGACGCCCGCGATCGAGGTCGGCCCGTCGGCGTCGGCGATCAGCACCATGTCGTCGGCGAGCTCGCGGGTCTGGCCGTCGAGGGTCTCCATCGTCTCGCCCGGCTGCGCCAAGCGGACGGTGAGCTGCCCTCCGGCCACGCGGTCCAGGTCAAAGGCGTGCAGCGGCTGCCCGGTGAGCAGCATCACGTAGTTGGTGATGTCGACGACGTTGGAGATCGGGCGTTGCCCGGCGGCCATCAGCCGCGCCTTGAGCCAACGGGGCGAGGGCCCGATCGTGACGTCCTCAAAGACGCGGGCGGTGAAGCGCGGGCACAGCTCGGGGCACTCGACTTCCACCGTCGCCCCGACAAGCTCGCCGGCTGTGCCGCCGTCGTTGGCCCACGGCGGGGGTTCAAGCGTAGCGCCGGTGGCGGCGTGAACTTCGCGCGCGACCCCGTAGATCGCGAGGCAGTCCGGGCGGTTGGGCGTGATCTCCAGTTCGAGCACGGCGGTGGAGATCGGCAGTACTCCGGCCAGCGGCGTCCCGGGCGCCAGGCCGTCGTCGGCCAGGACCATGATCCCGTCGTGCTCGGTCCCGATCCCGACCTCGTCCTCGGCCAGGATCATCCCGTTGGAGGCCTGGCCGCGGAGCTTGGCCACCTTGAGCTTTGACCCGTCCGGCATGATCGCTCCCGGCCGGGCCACGGCGACGGTCTGGCCGGCGGCGACGTTGGGCGCGCCGCACACGATCTGACTCGGCTCACCCTCGCCGACGTCAACCAGACAGACCCGCAGCCGGTCGGCGTCCGGGTGTTGCTGGGCTTCGAGCACGCGGCCGACCACGAAGGCATCGAGGCCGTCGACACCGTGGTGCTCGACGCGCTCGACCTGGGTGCCGGTCATCGCCAGGCGCTCGGCCAGCGCAGCGGCGTCCAGCTCGGGATGGCAGTACTCGTGCAGCCAGGCGATCGGGACGCGCATGGCTCAGTGGCTCCAGGGATAGACGGCCGGGGGCATCTAGAACTGCTCCAGGAAGCGGACGTCGTTGTCGTAGAGCAGCCGGAGGTCGGGAACGCCGTGCTTGAGCATCGCGATCCGCTCAATCCCCATCCCGAACGCGAAGCCCTGGGTGCGGTCGGGGTCATAGCCGCAGTCGCGCACGTGCGCGAACACGTTGGGATCCACCATCCCGGCGCCGAGGATCTCGATCCAGGCCGTCCCCTTGCACAGCGGGCAGCGCCGGCCGTCCGCGGTCACGCCGTCGGTGCAGTTAAAGCACGAGACGTCGACCTCGACGCTGGGCTCGGTGAAGGGGAAGAAGTGCGGGCGCAGCCGCACCCGGCGCTCGTCGCCGAAGATCGCCTGGGCGAAGGTGAGCAGCGTGCCCTGGAGATCGGCCAGGGTGACGTCCTCGTCGACGGCCAGCCCCTCGACCTGATGAAACTGGGGCGTGTGGGTGGCGTCCGAGTCGGGGCGGTAGACGCGCCCGGGGATGACGATGTAAAGCGGCGGCGGCTGGCTCTCCATGATCCGCAGCTGCACCGGTGAGGTGTGGACCCGCAGCAGTGCCGTTTCGGGGTCAAAGACGTCGACCCCATCGCGGCCACCATCGAGGTAGAAGGTGTCGGTGAGCAGCCGCGAGGGATGCGTGGCGTCGAAGTTGAGGCCCTCGAAGTTGTAGTAGACGGTCTCGACCTCGGGGCCCTCGGCCACGTTGAACCCCAGGCCGACAAACACGTCCTCGATCTCCCGCCACGTCTGGGTGATCAGGTGCAGCCGCCCCACGGCGGGCGCCGGCGCGGCCGGAAGGGTGACGTCGATCCGGTCCTCGCGCAGCCGGGTGTCGAGCTCGGTACCGGCCAGCGCGGCCGTCTTGGCCTCGATCGCGGCCTCCAGGGCCTGGCGGGCCCGGTTGGCCGCCTTACCGGTATCGGCGCGCTGCTCGGCCGGCAGCGAAGCCACGCCGCGCAGCAGGTTGGGCAGCTGCGCCTTGCGGCCCAGGAAGCGGATCCGCACCTCCTCGAGCGCCTGGGTGGTAGCCGCGGAGGCGATCGCCGCCTGGCCCTCGGCCTCGATCTGGGCGATCTGCTCGGCTCCGGGCGTCATCCGCCCCCCTGACGCGATCGTTGGCCATCCAGGCTCACCGGAAAGATCGCTGGGGGCGTCATCCAGCTGCCATCCTAGTCGCCTCATAGAGGGCGATCGTGGCCGCCATGGCGGCGTTCAGCGAGTGCGTGTGGATCGGGATCCGCGCCACCTCGTCGGCCGCCGCGAGCACGTCGGCGGGCAGCCCCTCGCGCTCGGCGCCGACCAGGAAGGTGGCCCCGTCGAGATCGAGCTCAGAGAGCGCCGGGTGGGCGGGGTCCGAGTCCGCGCTCAGGGCGATGGTCGGGCCGGGCAGATCGGCGATCGTGGGCACGCGCGCCAGCGGCACCTCGAACACCGCCCCCATGCTCGCGCGCACCGCCTTGGGACTGTATGGGTCGGCGGTCCCGGGTCCGAGCGCGACCGAGGCGGCACCGAAGGCCCGCGCCGAGCGCAGGACGGCGCCGACATTGCCGGGATCTGAGATCCCGTAGAGGCAGACGCACAGCGGTCCGGTGGCCGCCGGCGCCCACCGGGCCTCGTAGACGGCGAGCGTCCGCGTGCCCGAGCCAAGCCCCGAGACCGAGGCCAGCACCGCGGCCTGCACCTCCTCGCCGGCCAAACCGCTGCCCGCCACGCACAGCCGCTGGAGCGGCTCCCAGCCGGAGGCATCGGCGGCCGCCAACAGGTCCTCGCCCTCGGCGACGAAGCGCCCCGCGCGCTCGCGCTCGCGCCGGCGCTGGGTGAGCTTGCGGATCTCTTTGAGCTTCTCGTTGTGGGGGCTGGTGATGGTCATCTAGGTCCAGAGACAAAAAAGGCGCCGTCTCCTGGAGG
>JBOGYN010000247.1:0-1753 GCA_050696855.1 Solirubrobacteraceae bacterium
TGGCCGGAACCATCCATGGGCGTCCCCACGGCGATGAAGACGAACTCGGCGTCGGGGATGGCCTCGTCGTAGCTGGCGGTGAACCGCAACCGGCCACTCTGCACGTTGCGCGCCACCAGCTCGCCCAATCCGGGCTCGTAGAAGGGCATCTCCGCGCCGGCCAGGACATCGATGCGGTTCTCGTCGATGTCGACGCCGAGCACATCGTTGCCGAGGTCGGCGAGGCAGGCTGCGGTGGTCAATCCGACATAGCCCGTCCCCACCACGGCGATCCGGCTCACTGTGCGGGCGTCAAAGTGATCGGCGCCTCGGCCAGCAGGGCTTCGCTGTGCAGGCTGCGCACCAACTCGCCGGCCAGGATCGACACGTAGGGCTCCTGGACCATGCTCTTGTGATCGCCGGGCACATGGTGGACGCGCAGCGAACCCTGATGCAGCCCGTCCCAGCCGAGCGAGGTCAGCTTGTCGGGATCGGTGTCATCGGTTGCGAAGACATCGAGCGGAGCATCGTTAGGTCGACACAGGTACTTCGCGGCCAGCGTGCGCGCGCCCCGCCAGTCCCAGTCGCGCATCTGCATCGGCCGGACGTGGAGGTGGACGAGCAGCGCGCGGAACTCCCGGCGCACCACCTCGTCGGCGAGGCGCAGCGCCTCACGGGGGCCGCGATCTCGTTGGCGCAACACGCGCCACAGGCGTCTCGGCCGGCCCTGGCGGTGCTGTTGATCGAAGCGTGGCACGGAGGCGTCGAGGAGGCCGAGCCAGGCCACCTCCTCGTGGAGGGCGCGCAGCCGGGACGCCAGCTCGTACGCCAGCAGGCCGCCGAACGAGTACCCCGCCACGCGGTACGGGCCCGATGGCTGGACGGTGCGGATGGCTTCCAGCATCGGCAGCGCAAGATCCTCGACACCTACCGACCGGTCGAAGCGACGGCCGGTCCGCTCGGGAAGCAATCCCACGATCCGGTGATCGGAGCCCAGCGGTTCGGTGAAGTGGCGGAGCGTCAGCATGCTCGACTCGTCCGGGTACACGAAGAAGATGACCGGGCTGGCGCCCTGGGTGCGGACGCCGACCATGGACTCGGTGCGCCCGCCGCGCCGGCCCTCGCCGTCGACGATGGCCGCGAGGCCGGCCACGGTGACATCGCCGCTGAAGAACGACACCAGGGGGATCTCGACGCCGAGCTCGCGCTCCATCTCGTCGAGAAGACGGACCGCCAGCAGCGACTGGCCCCCGATCTCGAAGAAGTCATCGTGGAGCCCGACACGCGCAGCCCGAAGGGTGCGAGCCCAGATGGCGGCGATGCGCTTCTCGGTCCGGGTTCGGGGGGCGACGAATGCAGTCTCCGCCGTGAGCCGCTGGGCATCCAGAGCAGGGAGTGAGCGCCGGTCCACCTTGCCGCTCGGGGTCAGCGGCAGAGAGTCCAGCATCACGAAGGCCGCGGGCATCATGTACGGCGGCACGTGGCGCATCAGATGGGCGCGCAGCTCGATCAGCTGCGGTGCCGGGCCGCCGGCCGGCACCAGATAGGCCGCCAGGCTCGGCTCCCCTCCCGCATCGCTCCGCCGCGCCAGGACCACCGCGCTGGCAACCCGGGGATGCGCGGTGAGCGCCGCCTCGATCTCGCCGAGCTCGATCCTGCTCCCGTGGATCTTGACCTGGGAGTCGTTGCGGCCGAGATAGTCGATGACACCATCGGGGCGAAACATCGCCAGGTCGCCGGTGCGGTACATGCGTTCACCCGCCCGGAATGGGTT
>JBOGYN010000248.1:0-1683 GCA_050696855.1 Solirubrobacteraceae bacterium
CCGGCGTCGCCCCAGTCAAAGCCGCTCACGTGGGTGGTGATGCGGACCACTGGGGTCTGAGGGATCGCGAAGCTCGCGCCGCTGGGGTCGGATCGATTTGGCATCGCGGTGGCGGTGGCTGGGAGGATTGCGCCGAGCGCGAGGCCGAGGGCGGTGGCCTTCTTGAGGTGGTAGTTGTGGAGCATGGTCCTCTGCCTCCTGTGGTTGTCGGTCGCGGGGTGCGACCGGATCGGCTGCAACCATCCGCCCGGGCGACGAAGGACCGCTTAGGGGCGGTTAGGGATCGCTAAAGGCGACACCAAACATGGCCCGCTTGTCGGGGTGAAGCGGTGGTAGCGTTGCGGCGGGGGTCACACACTTGGTCGAGATTCGGATCCTGGGGCCGCTGGAGGTCGTCGAGCACGATCGGCCGGTCGTGGTGGGCGCTCCGAAGGTCCGGGCGCTGCTGGGAGTGTTGCTGCTACACCGAGGGGAGGTGGTCTCGACCGACCGGCTGATCGACGCGCTATGGGGAGAGCGGGCATCGCCAACCGCGGCCAAGACCGTGCAGGTGTACGTGTCGAACCTGCGCAAGGCGCTCGGTGATGGGCTGCTCGTCACGGAGGGTCGCGGCTACGTGCTCAGGGTCCAGCCGGGGCAGGTCGATGTGGATCGGTTCGAGGCGCTCGTGGCGCAGGGCCGGAGGGCGCTCGAGCAGGGCGACACGCCGACCGCGGCCGCGGTCCTGCGCAAGGCGCTCGGGGTCTGGCACGGTCCGGCGCTCGCGGACTTCGCCTACGAGCCGTTCGCCCAAGCGGAGATCGCGCGGTTGGAGGAAGCCCGTTTGGCCGCGCTCGAGGACCGGATCGACGCGGATTTGGCCTCGGGCGAGCAGGCGCGGCTGGTGGGCGAGCTCGAGGGATTGGTGCGTGAGAATCCGTTGCGCGAGCGCCTTCGCGGGCAGCTGATGCTCGCGCTGTACCGGTCCGGTCGCCAGGCCGAAGCGCTCCAGGCCTACCGGGACGCTCGGCGCGAGCTGCTCGACGAGCTCGGGCTCGAGCCCGAGCGCGCGCTTGCGGAGCTAGAACAAGCGATCCTGGTCCACGACCCGGCGCTGGATCCACCCGGCCGGCCCGCCACTCGCCGGTCGCCCGCGAACACACAGAGCAGATTGCGCGGCGCTGTTCTGATCGCGGCCGCAGGAGCACTGCTGCTGGCGGTCTTGGCCGCAGTGGTGGTGAAGTTGGCCGGCTCCGGAGCGAGCACGGTGCGGGTGGCGCCCAACTCAGTGGCGGCAATCGACGTTCGCAGCGGCCGGGTCGTCGCGGCGGCGCCCGTTGGTGTGCGTCCCGGACCGATCGCGTTCGGCTCGGGGTCGCTGTGGATAGCGAATCTCGACGATCAGTCCATCTCGCGGGTCGATCCCAGCAGCCTCCGGACGCTGGCGAACATTCCGGTCCCCGGTCCTCCGATTGGGCTTGCCGCGAGCACAGACAGGGTGTGGGGGGTCGAGTCGAATGCCGATCCGGCTCAGAGCAGCGTGTCGGTTAGTCGGATCGACCCCGAGTTCGACGTGCCTAGGTCCCCGGTGCAGATTCCCAACATCGTGCCGAACGCGCCCGGGGCCGTCGCGGCTCAGGGCGGTTCGGTGTGGGTCGCGCCCTCGAACGGTCTGCTCACGCGCCTCGACGCGCTCAGCGGGCG
>JBOGYN010000249.1:0-6012 GCA_050696855.1 Solirubrobacteraceae bacterium
CTGGTGGTGGTCGGTTTCACCGGCGGCGCGATCCCCGAGGTCAAGGTCAACCGCCTGCTGCTCAAGAACACCGAGGTGATCGGCGCCGGCTGGGGCGCCTACGTGATGAGCAAGCCCGAGGTGACGGTCCAGATCGGCTCGGCCCTTGACGAACTGATCGCCGCGGGCGCCGTCGCCCCGGTGGTCGGCGCCCGCTATCCGCTCGAGCGCGCCGGCGAGGCGCTGGCGCTGCTCGATGAGCGCGGCGCGACCGGCAAGGTCGTGCTCGAAGTCGGCTGACCCCAGCGGCGCGGCAGCGCCACCGGCCCCGCGTCGGTGATCTGGGGGGTCGGGTCGCCGCGCTGGATCCGCGTCCGCTCGGTCCTGGCCACCATGTCGAACGCGCCCGTGTTCCACCCGCGAGCCAGGAAGCCCGGCGTCGCCCGCCGCGAGGCCCGCACCCAGGTGGCGGTAGCGCGAAAGACCGCGGCCTGGGTGGGGGTGAAGGGCAGCTGGTAGAGCTCGCGGACCCGCGGCGGCAGGCTGCCGAGCATCAGCAGGTCATGGATCCGCTTGCCCGGCTGGTGGGTCGCCGGCATCGGGATCTCGAATCCGGTGGCGTACCCGATGTAGCGCGCCTCCTCGGTCAGGAACAGATCCTCGCCGGCCAGCTGGGCGTCCCAGTACTCGCGGAATTCCGGATAGGAGTCCGGGGCGTCGGCCAGCGGCATCCCGAACAGCTGCGCGAAGCGCCGGTAGTCCCGCCATAGCGCCTCGCGCTCGGCGTCTGACAGCACCCGGACGAAGAGCTCGAAGAAGCGCTGGGCGGAATCGGCGATCACCGCCACGGTCCACAGCATCAGTGCCGGGTCAAAGGCGGAGTAGGGAGTACCCGCCGGGGTGGCGCCCGCAGCTTCATTCAGAACACCCGAGACGCGCTCGTGCAGCTTGGCTACGTAGGCCAGCACCTGGTCGGCCTCGGAGCGGGAACCGAAGTAGATCTTCTCGAAGGCGTGGCCGGTATGGACCAGGCGCCGGAACGGCGTCAGCTTGGCGTAGGAGTGCTCGCTGGTCCCGACATAGTTGAGCGGCTTCACGGCACCGACGCACAGGGCCCGCTGGCCGTAGAAGAGCCCGACCAGGCGTTCCTCGTGGACGTGGCGCAGCATCGAGCGTCCCCGGGGGAAGTAACCGTCGTCGTGTCCCGAAGTTCTGGGCATGGACCGAAAACTGGTGCCGAGGGGGGACGCTACCGCAAAACCGTGGGGGCTGGGGATGGTTGCTCGGCTCTCTGGCATGCTCCGGGCGCGATGCTTGGCTTGATCGAGCGCTACCGGGAGCGCCTTCCCTTCGCTACCGAGGACCCGGTGGTCTCGCTGGGCGAGGGCTCGACCCCGCTCGTGCTTGCTCCGCGGCTGTCGGAGCGCGTCGGGGCTGAGGTGTGGTGCAAGCTCGAGGGGCTCAACCCGACCGGATCGTTCAAGGACCGGGGGATGACCTGCGCGGTCTCGGCCGCGGTGCGCCAGGGAGCCCAAGCGATCGTTTGCGCCTCGACGGGCAATACGGCAGCTTCGGCGGCCGCCTACGCCGCCCGGGCCGGGTTGCGCTGTGCGGTGATCGTGCCCGAGGGCAAGATTGCCACCGGGAAGCTCGCTCAGGCGCTGATGCACGGCGCCCAGGTGATCGCGCTGCGGGGCAACTTCGACGTCGCGCTCAAGCTCGTGCGCGAGCTCTGTGACCGCCATCCGATCGCGCTGGTCAACTCGGTCAACGAGTTCCGCATCGAGGGGCAGAAGACGGCCGCCTTCGAGGTCGCCGACGCGCTGGACTCAGAGCTCGACGCCCTCTGCATCCCGGTCGGCAACGCCGGAAACATCACCGCCTACTGGCGCGGCTTTCATGAGCTCGGGCTCAACCCCCGGATGTTGGGCTTCCAGGCCGCCGGCGCGGCACCGCTGGTGCTCGGCCATCCGGTGGCACAGCCCGAGACGGTGGCCTCGGCGATCCGGATCGGCAACCCGGCCCGGTGGGAGGACGCGATGAACGCAATGACCGCCTCGGGGGGGAGTGTGCGCGCGGTCACCGACGAGCAGATCCTCTCGGCCTATCGGCTCCTGGCCAGCACCGAGGGCATCTTCTGCGAGCCGGCGTCGGCGGCCAGCGTCGCGGGACTGCTCGCCCACGGAGCGGGCGACGCTCGCCGGATCGCCTGTGTCCTGACCGGACACGGACTCAAGGATCCGCAGACCGCCCTCGGGCAGGCGGGCGGCGTGGTGCCCTGCGATCCCGAGCTGGCGGCCATCGAGCGCGCGGTGCTCGGGTGACTCTGGCCCGGCGCCGGTTGGTACGAGTGCCGGCCTCGTCGGCCAACCTCGGCCCCGGGTTCGACGTGATGGCCGTGGCGCTAGGCCTCCATCTCGAGCTCGAGGTGGTGGAGACGGGCACATTCGCCGTGCATTCCGAGCTCGACGTTCCCCACGATCGCGCCAACCTCGTCGTGCGGGCGTTCGAGCGTCTGCACCCGGCCGACGGCTTCGAGTTCCGGATCAGCTCGAGGATTCCCCTGAGCGGCGGGCTGGGCTCCAGCGCGGCGGCCAGCGTGGCCGGACTGATGGCCGCCGACCACCTGTTCGAGCTCGATGCCGACCTGGGCGCCCACGCCACCGAACTCGAGGGTCACCCTGACAACGTGGCCGCGGCGCTCGAGGGCGGCTTTGTCATCAGCGGCGCTGGTCGCCGGCACCGCTTCGACGCTCCGATGGGGCTCGAGGCGCTGCTCGTCGTCCCCCACGAGGCGGTCCGGACCGAGCAGGCCCGCGCCGCGCTACCCGAGCTGGTTCCGCTCGCCGACGCCGTCTACAACGTCGCCTGTGCCTCGCTGCTCACGCTGGGCCTGGCCGGACCAGACTGGGAGCTGATCGCCGCCGGACTCAACGATCGCCTGCACCAGCCCTACCGCGCCCATCTCTTTCCGCGTTCGGCCGCGCTGCTGCAGCGAGCGCCGGCGATGGGAGCCCTGGGGGCCACGATCTCGGGCGCGGGTCCGACCGTCCTGTACTGGTGTCACTACGAGCAGACCGGTGCCGTGATGGAGGCGCTGGCGCGCGAGACGTCGGACTGGGCGACCGTCCTGCGGGCGCCGTTCGAGTCCCAGGGTGCCGACGTCCGCGAGCTCTAGAGGCCCACTAGGAGCTGACCGGCGTCAGGCGTTGGCCTGAGCGGCCGCCCGCGACTCGCTGAGGAGCGGCTCGAGGCGCTGGCGGGCCGTGCGCAGGCCGAGCCGGCGGAGCAGCTCGTCAGCCACGGCGAGGTAGTCGGCCCCCAGGTCGGGCCGGTAATCGAGGATCGAGAGGGCGCGCTCAGCCGATTCGGCGTACGCGATCGAGGCCCGGATGGTGGTGTCAAGGAGCTTGTCGCCGAAGTGCTTGCGCAGCGAGTCGAAGGCCTCGCGGGAATGGCGGGTCCGCATGTCGGCGATGTTGAGCATCACACCGAGCCATTCGAGGTCCGGGTTGAGGCTGTCGCGGGCCAGGTCGATGACCTCCAGCGCCTGCTCGACGCCCTGGAGCGCGAAGTACTGGGCCTCGGCGGAGAGCAGCGCGTAGTCGGAGGCCACGAGGGCATTGACGGTCAGCAGCCCGAGGGCCGGGGGGCAGTCGATCAGGACGAGGTCATAGTCGCCGGCGACCTCGCGCAGGGCGCGTTTAAGCGTGAGCTCGCGGCCCATCTTGCCGCCCAGCGCGAGTTCGGCCTCGGCCAGCCCCAGGTTGGCCGGGATGACGCCGTCGTGAATCGCCTGCTTGGCCTTGGCGCGACCGGCGAGCACATCGCCGATCGTCGGGGTGGCATCCGGCGGGACATCGAGGTAGTCAGACAGGTTGCCCTGCGGATCCAGATCGACGGTCAGCACCGACAGGCCGGCGCGCCGAAAAACGTCGGTCAAAGTTCTGACCGCAGTCGTCTTGCCTGTGCCGCCCTTTTGCGAGAGAACCGAGATCGTCGAGGCCATCGGCGCCGGACTATAGGCGAGCCCGGGACCGCTTGAAGCCCCGCAGGGTCAGTCGGTGATCCGGCTACCCTCCGGCTCGACCCGGCTGCGAAAGCGCATGCCGGAAACGGCCGGAATATCGACGAAATGCAAGTGGTGGCGTCCGATCACGACCTCGTCACCGTCGGCCAGCGTGCTCCATTCGACGCGCTCGCCGTTGACGAACACGCCGTTGAGGCTGCGGTCGTCGAGAACCCGGAGTCCATCGGGCTGGCGAACGATCAGCGCGTGACGGCGCGAGACGGTGGGGTCGTCAAAGCGGATATCGGCGGCCAGGCTGCGCCCGATCCGGGTCCACTCGCGCTCCAGGGCGTAGGCGACCACGTCTTCGCCGGATTGGTAGGCGACGTACTGCCCGGGCTCGTCGAGTCCCCCGCGCAGCTCGGCGAGCCAGCTCTGATCCTCCACCTGGGGGCCGAGGTCGAGAACCGCCTGCTGAGAGGTTGTGAACAGCGAGGCGCGGACGAACTCCGTCCCGCCACAGTTCGAGCAGATGGGCAGCTCGTCGGCGGCGTCGAGCGACACCGGGAAGTCACACGCAGTACAACGAAAGGTGCCCGTCCCTGCCACGTTGCCGGACATCCAAGCCTTCATTAGGCCGTCCCCTCGTTTTGAAATCGTGGTTCGACCCCGATCCCGCGAGCCACGACCGGATTCACGGTCTTAACCCGATCATAGTCGGTTCTTCAAGGCTCAGCTAAAACCGAGTCAATCAAACGTCCAGGTCGATCAGACGACGTAAAAGTCCGGAACTAGCGGGGATTTATCGAGCCAGAGGAATCGGGCCTCGTCGGCCCAGCCGGAGGAATTGCCCGGCACGGGGCGAAGAAAAGCAGGATGAGCGCGACGCTCCGCGACATGCTCGACCTCGAGTTGGCGCTCCTCCGGCGGGGCCTCGACGAGCGGCTGGCGGGCTCGGAGCGCTGCTCGTGCTGCAACCGGACACCGCTGGTCGGCGAGCGCGTGTACGTGTACCCGGCCGAGGTCATCGCGTGCGAACTGTGCCGGTCTCGCCAGCGCGAGGCGCCGGTGCGGACCCGCACCGTCCACGGCCCCGAGTTCGGCCACACGATGCGGATCACCGATCAGCGCGCGGTCGCCTGAGCCCCCCGTGGGCCGCGGCCAGACCGCCCGCAGCGGCTAGACCCGCAGGCCGCGGCCGGACCGACGCCGCTTAGACTTTCGGCCGTGGATCCGTTCACCGTCTCGACCACGATCTCCAAGCCGCGCGAACAGGTCTTCGAGTACCTGGCCGACATCGCCAACCACGCCGAGTTCACCGATCACTATCTGGTCGACTGGCATCTGACCCGGGTGGACACCTACGGAGCGGGTGCCGGAGCCCGCTTCCGGATCAAGGCCCCGTTGAACCGGTTCTCCTGGGCCGACGTGACGATCGCCGAGTTCCAGGTCCCGTTCCGGATCGTCGAGCACGGCCGGGGCGGCAAGTACAACCGGATCCGGATGGTCGGTGTCTATACGCTTTCGCCGGGGCCGGCCGGCAGCACACGCGTCCAGTACACGCTGGAGACCGAACCGTCGCAGCTCTCGGACAGGCTCATGGAGGTCCTCGGCGGCCGCTCATGGAGCCGGCGGCAGGCCGCCAAGGCGATGCGCCGCCTGCGCTCGATCCTCGAAGAGGGCCGCGGCCGCGGCGAGCGGACGTCGGTCGAGTCCCGCTGACGTCTGACCAGAATCATTAGACTTCCGCAGCCGTGAGTGCCCGTCGCCGCCTTCAAACCGCCGCCAGCGCGCTGATCCTCGCTGTCGGTGTAGCGGCCTGCGGCCAGCAGGCGCATCCCACGGTCGCCGATGCCAACAACAACGGCGGCTACGTCGATGCCGGGCCGGTCACCTACCAGCTGCAGATCTCGCGACTGCTGAACCCTTACAGCACCGAGGACTCGCAATACATCAAGGGCCTGCCCGCCGGGACGACGGCGCCGACGGCCCAGCAGATGTGGTACGGGATATTCCTGTGGGCC
>JBOGYN010000250.1:0-1990 GCA_050696855.1 Solirubrobacteraceae bacterium
AGCCCGCTGACCATGCAGCTGCTCGCCGACGTCAGCGGGCGCCCGCTCTCGGTCCCCGCCTCGAGCGAGATCCCGGCCCGGGGAGCGGCGCTGTTCGGAGCAGTCGCCGCGGGGCAGTTTGGAGGCATCGGCGACGCGGTCGCCGCCACCCGGCCGGGCAGTGCCCGGACCTACCAGCCCGATCCGGCGGCCGGGGCGGTCTATGACCGCGTCTATGAGATCTACCGGAGCCTGTACGAGACCCTGGGCCGCTCCCAGGTGCAGCTGCTGCACGGGCTCAAACGCATCCGCACAGAAACGAGAAGGAGAAGCCCGTGACTGAGCGGCCGCGAATCGGACTCCTGGGGATCATGCAGGAGCTCTATGACGACATGATCCCGGGCATCACCGAGCATCAGGCCGCCTTTGCGCGCGAGGTCGCGCAGCGGCTGGGCGGCGTCGCCGAGGTCACCTTCACGCGGCCGGCCCGCAACCAGGCCGACATCGAGACGATCTCGGCCGAGCTGGCCGCCGCGGGTGTGGACGGGATCATGATCGTGCTGCTCACTTACGGACCCGCGATGCGATCGATCCGGGCCCTGACCGCGCTGGACGTCCCCCTGCTGCTCGCCAACATCCAGCCCGAGCGGGCCATCACCGCCGAGTGGGACATGGACAACTTGACCTACAACCAGGGCATCCACGGCGCCCAGGATCAGGCCAACGCGCTCGTCCGCGCCGATGTTCCCTTCTCGGTCATCACCGGCGACTGGCGCTCGGAGCGCTTCGAGCAGGCGTTCGCGGACTGGGCCCGGGCGGCGCGTGGGGTGAGCACGCTGCGCCGCTCCACGGTCGCCCTGTTCGGCTACCCGATGAACGGGATGGGCGACATCCGCTACGACCCCGAGGCGATGCTGCGCCGGATCGGCACGACCGTGGTCAGCGAGGACCTGGGTCGGCTGCACGCGGTGCTGGAGGCGGTACCCGAGGCGGCTGTCCAGGCGCTGGTGGCCGAGCACGGCCAGCGCTTCGAGGTCGATCCCGCCCTGACCGCCGAGCGCCACGCCTACGCCGCTCGCTTTGAGATCGCCCTGCGGGCGATGCTCGAGGAGGGAGGCCACGCCGGCTTTTCGTTTCACTTTGACTCGATCGCCGGCGACGGCCGCTTCGCCCAGCTACCGCTCCTGGCCGCGTCAGACCTGATGGCCGACGGTTATGGCTACGCCGCCGAGGGCGACACCAACACGGCGATCCTGATGTGCGCCGCGCAGGCGATGATCGGCGACGCGCACTTTTCCGAGATGTACGCGATGGACTGGGATCTGCACTCGATTCTGATCAGCCACATGGGGGAGGGCAACTGGCGCGTGGCCCGTTCGGATCGCCCCGTCCGCCTGATCGACCGCGAGCTCGGGATCGGCGGGCTGGATAATCCGCCCACTCCAGTCTTCTCGGCCGTGCCGGGACGCGCCACCACGGCGGCGCTGATCCCGATCGAAGGCGAGTACTACCGGCTGCTCGTCGGCCACGGCGAGGTGCTCGATACGCCCGAGCTGCCCAAGGTGCAGATGCACTACTTCCATTTCCGCCCCGACGCCGGCCTGGAGCCGTTCATGGACGACTGGCTGCGCCTCGGCGGTCCGCACCACTTCGTGACCAACCTCGGCGAGCACGCGGGTCGCTGGCGGCGGCTGGCCGAGCTGCTCGAGCTCGACTACGAGGAGATCTGAGTGGTCTCGGGAGCGAGCCACCAAGCCAGGTTGGACGAGCTCCGCGCGGAGGTCCTGGCCGCCAACCAGGCCCTGCCCGCACATGGCCTGGTCAAGCTGACCTGGGGCAACGTGAGCGGGATCGACCGGGAGCAGGGCGTGGTGGCGATCAAGGCCAGCGGCGTCGCCTACGACGAGATGACGGTCGACGACATCGTGCTCGTGGATCTGGCCGACGGCGAGGTGGACGGCACCAGCCGTCCCTCCACCGACACGCCGACCCACCTGGCCCTGTATCGCGC
>JBOGYN010000251.1:0-1592 GCA_050696855.1 Solirubrobacteraceae bacterium
AAAAACATAGACCCGCCGCGGGACCCCGATGTGACAGGGAGCCGGGCGGGCCTGGCTCCACGCGCATGTCACATCACCCGGTCGCCAGGTGTCTGTCTGAGTGACGGCTCGTGGAAACCGCGGGCCGCGACTCAGAGGAGCCCCGTCGATGACCACAGACTTGTATATGCCACCCTCCTTCCTGTCGACTCGCCGCGGCAAGTGGACGCTGGCGGTGGTCTGCGCGGTCGCCACGCTCGACCTGCTCGACGCTACGGTGGTGAACATCGCCCTCCCTTCGATGCAGCGCGCGTTGGGCTTCTCCGTTGCCGACCTGCAATGGGTGCCGAACGCCTATCTGCTGACCTACGGCGGGTTCATGTTGCTGGGTGGCCGTGCCGCGGATCTCATCGGTCGGCGTCGCGTTCTCGTGGCCGGAGTGCTGCTGATGGGCGGAGCGTCTCTCGCCGGCGGCCTTGCCATGAACTCGGGGGTGCTGGTCACGGCTCGACTCGCCCAAGGCTTGGGCGCCGCCATGACGATGCCCGCCGCCCTGTCGGTGCTGACGACGCGCTTCAGGGAGGGAAGGGATCGACATACGGCGCTCGGGGTCTGGGGGCGGCGTCGCCGGCATGGCCTCCGTCGTCGGAGTCCTCATCGGCGGCCTGCTCACGCAGGGGCCAGGGTGGCGATGGGTGTTCTTCGCCAATCCCATTGCGTGTGCTCTCTTCCTCCTGCCGATCTTCCGGCTGATCCGCGCGGAGCGCGGCTCCGGTAGGTTGAAGAACTTCGATGCGCTCGGAGCGGTTCTGATCACGGCAGCCATGCTGCTCCTCGTGTATGGGCTGGTCACGGCGCCTCTCGAGGGGTGGGGAAGCGGGCGGACGGTCGGCGAGCTGGCGGGAGCTGCCGTGTTGCTCGGCGTGTCCTGATCAACGAGACACGTCAGCACCATCCGTTGGCGCCATATGTCGATCTTTCGGATCAACGGCCTCGGCTTCTCCGATTCCGCGCAGCTCGTCGCAACGTCTGGCTTCCTCGCCGTCTTCTTCTTTCTCACCCTGTACATGCAGGAAGTGCTCCGTTACTCCCCGCTCGAAACCGCACTCGCGTACATCCCACTGGCCCTTGCCATCGGCCTTTCGGCCAGTGTGACCTCCCAGCTGCTGTCTCGGGTGGGAACACGGGCTCCGATCGTCGTCGGGGCCTTGGTCACCGCGGCGGGGTTCTATTGGCTGTCGAAGATTCCCGTCGGGGGCAGCTACTTCTCGACGCTACTTCCCGGAATGCTCGTGTTGTCGTTGGGCATTGGGGTAGCCTTCGTTGCGGTGACCACTATAGCCAATACGGGGGTACCTGCAGACAAGGCCGGATTGGCCGCGGCGTTGCTGAACGCGTCGCAGCAGATCGGCGGGCGCTGGGGCTGGCCATTCTCACGGTCATCACATCGGATCGCACTCACGATCTCGTGACAACCCGCGTGGCTCAGCCGCTCGCGATGACCGACGGCTTTCGGCTGGCGCTTCTCGTCTCGAGCTTCTTCCTCGTGGCCGCGGCAGCGCTGGGGACCCGTGCGACGAACACCCGTGGTGAGGCGGAGCCGCATCAGGTTG
>JBOGYN010000252.1:0-9875 GCA_050696855.1 Solirubrobacteraceae bacterium
GCCATGGCCATCGTGTTGGCGGTGAACTGGCCCCCGCAGGCGCCGGCTCCCGGGGAGGCGACGTCCTCGATCTCGGTCAGCTCCTCGTCGGTGATCTTCCCGGCGGCGTGGGCGCCGACGGCCTCGAACACATCCTGGATCGTGACCTGCTCGCCGTGGTAGAGGCCGGGCATGATCGAGCCTCCGTAGAGCATCACGCTGGGTAGATCCAGACGGCAGAGCGCCATCACGGTGCCCGGGATCGTCTTGTCGCAGCCGCTGAGCGCGATTACCGCGTCGAACATGTGCGCGTCGACGACGAGCTCAATCGAGTCGGCGATCAGCTCGCGGCTGACCAGCGACGCCCGCATCCCCGGCGTGCCCATCGTGATCCCGTCCGAGATCGCGATCGTGTTGAGCTCCATCGGGGTCCCCCCCGCCGCGCGGATCCCCTCCTTGACCTTGGCGGCCAGCGCGCGCAGGTGAAAGTTGCACGGCATCGTCTCGCTCCAGGTATTGGCGACCGCGACGAGCGGCTTGGCCAGCGCTTCGTCGTCGTAGCCGATGCCCTTCAAATAGGCCCGAGCGGCGGCCCGCTCGGGGCCTTCGGTGAGGGCACGGCTGCGGTGCTTGAGATCGAACGCGGAGGCGATGCTCATCGGGGCTCGCGTGAGCTCTTAGTTAGCGCTGTCGAGCGGAGTCTCGGTGGCGCTGCGTCCGGCCGTCTCGCGCATCCACGCCCGCTCCCACTGGGCCAGGCGCCACAGGTCGCGCTTGACCCGCGCCGGGTCGAGCTGACGGCCCGGCAGGTGCATGTTGGCGGTCGAGATCAGCCGCCGCTCGTCACCGGTCAGCGCCATCCACTTGGCCAGCACGTCATCGGAGTCGGGTAGGCGGGTGCTGCCATAGGGCCGAGTCTCGTCCGGGAACGCCACGCAGTACTCGTTGAGCAGCCGGTGGGTCTGGGCCAGATAGGCGACGATCGCGCGATGGGGATAGATGAGGTAGGCGTAGGCCGCTCCGCCCGAGCCACCGATATCCGAAGGACCCTCCGACAGCGTGCCCCAGACGCGGATGAACCCGAGGTCGCGGTACATGCCCCACTCCTCGTCGTTCACGCACGACTGCAGCAGTGTGCGTGCGCGCTGCTCGGCGCGGCGCTCGCGACCCGGGTCATAGGGCATGACGGGAGCCATCTGCCGCCGCGCGCGGTAGCGCGACCACAGCTCCTCGACCCGGGGAATCAGCTCCTCGGCGAGCAGCGCGATGGCTACCAGCGCGGTTGCGACGAGCGCCAGCAGCACGCCGGGCTGCCTAGCGGCCGCCGGCCGCCCGCGGAAAGAAGATCACGCGGTCGGCATCCCGCGGGATGTCTTGAAAGGAGCGCACCATCCGGGCTTGGCGCCGGCCGACCGAGTCATCGAGCGGCACCGCCGCCCACAGCCCGGCGTCAAGCTGGCGGCGAAACTCCTCGACCAGACGCAGCTCGTCGTCGGCAAGTTCGACGTCGCCTTCTGCGATCAGCACCTCACCATGCCCGGGCTTCATCCTCAGAAAGCGCACCGGACTGATTATGTCACGCCGAGGACATCGACCGGGCCGGGCCCAGCACCGACGCCGATGAGCCCGTTGCGCACGGCCTCAGCGGCGCGCTGCTTGGCCATCCGAGCCGCCTGAAGCGGCGAATCACCCCAGGCCAGGCGCGCCGCCAGCACCGAGGAATGGGTGCAGCCCGACCCGTGCGCGGCATCACCCGGATGGCGCGGACCCGGGATCTCATGGAGTTGGTCGCCATCGAAGAAGACGTCGGTGGCCCGGTCTCGGTGCCCGCCCGTGACGACCACGACCTGGGGTCCTAGGGCCCGGATGGCCCGGGCCAGCTGCTCGGGTTCGGTGTCATCTTGGACCTCGGTCGGCTCGGTCGGCTCGGTCGGCCGGGCGCCGGTGAGCCGGCGCGCCTCGGGCAGGTTCGGAGTAACCACGGTGGCGAGGGGGAGCAGCCGCTCGATCAGGGCGACCCGGGCTTCGGGCTCGAGCAGCTCCGCACCCGACTCCGAGACCATCACCGGATCGAGCACGACGGGCGTCCCGCGCGGGAGGGCCTCCAGCGCCTCGGCCACGGCCCCGATCGTCGCCGCCGTCCCCAGCATCCCGATCTTGACCGCGTCGACACCGATGTCCTGCGCGACCGCGAGAACCTGAGCGCGGATGATCTCGGGCGGGACCGCGTGCACGGCGGTCACGGCCACGGTGTTCTGAGCCGTGATCGCCGTCACCGCGGTCATCCCGTGCACCCCGCAGGCGGCGAAGGCCTTCAGATCGGCTTGGATACCCGCCCCGCCGCCCGAGTCCGACCCGGCGATCGAGAGCACACAGGGGGGTCTGGCTCGAGTTGGCTCCACGGTCATTCGAGGCTATCGGCGTCGCGTCAGGCCGGCGCGACCGTGAAGCGCCCGCCCGCCCCGCGCCGAATTCGCCCCGCGAGCTCGAGCGCGGCGAGGGCGGCCAGCCCCGTGTCGGCGTCGAGACCGGCGTGGACGAGCGCCGCGGCTGTCCCGTGACCCTCGGCCAGGGCGTCGAGGAGGGCCTGAAGCGGCGGCTCGAGGGCTGACCCGGCGCCCAGGCCCCGCCCCGTCCGGCGGGCACGAAGCGGCGCGTCGGGCCCGAACAGCTCCTCGAGCACGTCCTCCGGACCTTCCACGAGCCGGGCCCCAGCCCGCAGTAGAGCGTGGGGCCCGCGGGCCAGCGGCGACGTGACTCGGCCCGGGACGGCGCCCAGCGCGCGGCCCAGACCCGCTGCGTGGCCGGCCGTGAGCAGCGCTCCGGACTGCGCCCGCGCCTCGACGACCACGGTCATGGCGCTGAGCGCGGCGATGATCCGGTTGCGCGCCGGGAACATCCACCGCCGGACCGCCGTGCCGGGCGGCAGCTCGGAGACGATCGTGCCCTCGGTCGCGAGCCGACGGTGAAGCGCCCGGGCGGAAGGCGGGTAGGGCGTTTCGGCCGCGCCGGCCAGGACGGCCACGGTGAGCGCGCCGACGTTAACTGCGCCGGCCTCCGACGGGCCGGCGTTCAGCGCGGCGCCGGCGTCGAGCGCGCCTCGATGGGCAGCGCCGTCGATCCCGAGCGCCATCCCGCTCACTACCGTCAGCCCGGCCGCGGCCAGCCCTCGCCCCAGCGACCGGGTGACGGTCATCCCGTAGGGAGAAGGACGGCGGGCACCCACAATCGCCACCGCCGGCCCGGCTACCAGGGTGAGGAAGCGTTGGTGGCCGCCGAGGATGTGGAGCACCGCCGGCGGTGCGGCCAGCATCCGCAGGTCCTCGGGATAGGCGGCGCGACAGCGGCACAACAGTTCGAGCCCGGCGCCGGACGCGTGGCGCCGGGCCTCTGGAGCCCCACCGGCCTGAAACTCAGCGCGCTCGCGCTCGATCGTCGCCCGCCGGCCCCCGCCCACCGCGGCGATCAGGTCCGGATCGGTGAGCGTGAGCAGTTCGGCTACGCGGTCGTGCGCCTGGTCAAGGTGCCCGGCGAGGCGGCTGAGCAGCCAGGCCCGCCCCAGGCAGTCGTCGCACGCCCCACCCGAGCCGCTGCTCATCCGGTTGCCACCGCCTCCCCCACCGTCCGCTGACGGAGGCTGAGCGCGGTCAGAACATCGGCTCGTGAGACGCGGTCGCGTGCGCTGAGGTCCGCGATCGTCCATGCCACCCGGAGTACGCGATGACGACCGCGGGCGCTCAGTAGACCCGAGGCGTAGGCGTGGCTGAGCTCGCGGTCGGCGGCCTCGCTCAGCCCGGCCAGGCGCTGGACGGTGCGCGCATCCATCTCGCCGTTGGCGCTGGCCCCGGTGCCGAGCAGGCGGCGGCGCTGGCGTTCGCGGGCGACCGCGACCACCTCGCGAACCCGCGCCGAACTCGTCGTCGCTGCTCCGCGGAGGGCCTCGCCCTCCGGTCTCTGCACATCGATGACGAGATCCATGCGATCGAGAAGCGGCCCGCTCAGGCGGCGGCGGTGACGGCGCAGCTCGGTGTCGCCACAGGCGCAGCGGTCGTCGTCGGCGCCCGCGAAGCCGCACGGGCATGGGTTGGTGGCCGCGACCAGCATGAAGCGGGTCGGGAAGCGCAGCGCCCGCTGACCCCGGACGATCGTGACACTCCCGTCCTCCAAGGGCTGGCGCAGGGCGTCGAGGCTCGGGCGCTGGAACTCCGAGAGCTCGTCGAGGAAGAGGACGCCCAGGTGCGCGAGGGTGGCCTCGCCGGGATGCGGCGGCGAGCCGCCACCGGCCAGCCCCGAGGGCGAGATCGTGTGATGGGGGGCCCGAAAGGGACGGGCGGAGAGCAGTCGCTCCGTGTAGCGACCGGCGATGCTGTGGATCCGGGTGACCTCGATCGCCTCGGCCCGCGTCAGCTCGGGGAGGATCGACGGCAGGCGCCGCGCGAGCATCGTATTGCCGGTGCCGGGCGGTCCCTCCATGAGCAGGTTGTGGCCGCCGGCGGCGGCGATCTCGAGGGCCAGGAGCGGGGCGGCGTGACCGCGGATGTCGGCCAGGTCAGGACCAGAGACCGTGCTGCTGGGTCCCGCCGCCGGGGGCAGCGCAGGAACCGGCGGCGGGTCGGCGCCGCCGAGCACCTCAGCCGCGGCCCGCAGGTCGGCGACGGCGACGATCTGGAGTCCCGTGACCAGCGCCGCCTCGCCCCCCCGCTGGCGCGGGACGATCAGGCGCGAACAGCCCGCCTGTCGCGCCCCCTCGGCGACAGCGAGTGCCCCGGAGCAATCGCGCAGCTCGCCGCCCAGCGAGAGCTCGCCGAACACCGCGTAGTCCTCGAGGTCCTCGCTGCGAACCTGGCCGCTGGCGGCGAGGACCGCGAGCGCCAGCGCGGCGTCGAAGCCGGGACCAGCCTTGCGCAGGGAGGCGGGGGCGAGATTGGCCGTGATGCGGCGGCCCGGAAACTCGAAGCCGGAGTTGAGAATCGCGGACCGGATTCGATCTCGTGACTCGCGCACCGCCGTGTCCCCGAGGCCGACGATCGTGAAGGCGGGCAGCCCGGATCGGAGGTCGACCTCAACCCAGACCTGGCGCGGATGGACCCCGTCGATGGCGAAGGTCCGGACCCGGGCGAGCATCGCCCCAAGCTAGGCCGGATCGCGTGCCTCGTGGGTGACGTTCGTGACGGTTTGGTGCCAATCACGGCCCGGCTTTGGCGCACAATCGGAACGCGCTGTCACCCACACGGCACGCGATCGTCCGTAGCTTCGACGGACATGAGTGATCGCCCCTCTCCGGGTCTCAAAGCGGCTTCCGGCGATCGGCGCCAGAGCCTCGGGGCGGCGGGCGAGCGGCTCGCGGCCGAGCATCTCGTGCGCCGCGGCTATCGGATCCTCGCGCGCAACTACCGGACCCGCTGGGGTGAGCTCGACCTGGTCGCCTACGACGGGCAGACCCTGGCCTTCTGCGAGGTCAAAACGCGCCGGTCGGGCGGCCAAAAGGGCAGCCCTTTCGAAGCCCTGAGTCCGGCCAAGCAGGCCCAGGTGCGCAGGATGGCGAGCCGGTGGCTGTATGACCAGCACGATCGCCCCCACGCCGCGGTCCTGCGCTTCGACGCCATCGGCGTGGTGTTCGACGACGCCGGACGCCTGCTGGCGCTCGAGCACCTCGAGGGCGCATTCTGACCGCCGTCAGCCTCGAGGACGCGTTCTCGACCTCGTCAGCCGAGAGCGAGCTGCTGGTAGGCCGTCGACTGAAACGACAGCCGGTGCAGCGGCGAGACCCCGAGGCGCTCGATCGCGTCGCGGTGCTCGGGAGTCGAGTAGCCGACGTGCTGGGCGAACTCCCAGCCCGGGTGGGATGAGTCGGCGCGGCGCATGTAGCGGTCACGGGTCTCCTTGGCCAGCACGGAGGCGGCAGCAATGGCCGCGCTCTTGGCATCCCCGCCGAGCACCGCGCGCTGCTCGTGGCCCAGGCCGGCCACCGGGAAGCCGTCACTGAGGCAGATGCTCCCCTCGCACGCGACCGCCTGCAGGGCGTCTCGCAGCGCGGCGAGGTTGGTCTTGTGCAGCCCGCGGGCGTCGATCCCGGGGGCGCACCGGGAAATGATCGACACCTTGGCGGCCAGGGCCATGATCACCGGATAGAGCTCAGCCCGAGCCTCGGGGGTCTGCTGCTTTGAGTCATTGAGGGCGCCGAGCGCGCGGGCCTGGCTGGGCCCGAGGCGCTCGAGATCAAAGAGCACGGCGGCCGCCACTAGCGGGCCGGCCAGACAGCCACGGCCGGCCTCGTCGGCTCCGGCCACGAACCGGGTGCCGAGCGAGCGGTCGAAGCTGAGCAGGCGGCGTCCCGGGCGGTTCGGCCGCCGGCGCCGCGTTTTAGAGCGTCCCGACTCGGCTCGGGGGCCAGTAGGTGAAGAAGGCGACCCCGATGATCCATTTGTCGGGGACGGGGCCCCAGAAACGGCTGTCGTCGGACTCTCCACGGTTGTCACCCATCATGAAGTAGTGGCCGGGCGGAATCGTGATCGTTTTCGGGAAATTGCAGAAACCGCCCGACACGCACTGCCTGATGTAGGGGTCGTGTTCGCGCTTGCCGTTGCGGATCACGTGGCCGTTGGTGATCGAGAGCCGGTCGCCGGGGCCGGCCACCACGCGTTTGATGAACGTCTGGCCGGACTCGCCGGGAGTTGGGCGATCGCAGGGCTGGGCGTGACCCTCGCCCTGGCTGCTGTTGCCGCACACCATCGGGTCGGCGCCGACCGGGGGATGGAAGACGACCACGTCACCGACGCTCGGATGTTCGATCAGCCGGTTGGCGAGCACGCGCTGTCCCACGGTCAGCGTCGGCTCCATCGACTGGCTCGGAATCCGGTAGGGCTTGACCACGAAGGCCTGGATGAGCAGCGCGAAACCGACCGCCACGGCAATCGTGACGATCAGCTCGATGAGGGATTTGACGCCTGACTTGCTTTTACTCTGCATCCGGGGACTTCAGGACCTAGGTGCGTTTACAAAAGCCCGATCCGGTCGGGCGGCCAATACGTGATGATCGCCTCGCCGATGACCCACGCCTTGGGCACCGGCCCCCAGAACCGGCTGTCCAGAGAGTCGGGGCGATTGTCCCCCATCATGTAGTAATCGCCGCGCGGAACCGTGATCGTGGCCGGAAAGTTGCACTCGGCGGCCCCCAGGCACTTAGCGGCGTAGGAGTCGGCCTCCCGGACACCGTTGCGATACACGTGGCCGTCACGGATCGACAGCCGATCCCCACCGGCGCCGACGACCCGCTTGATGTAGGTCTGGGTCGAGGCCCGGCTTTGGACGGTGTCACAGGCGCTGGGCAGCGGCGTGCCGGTCTGGGTCTCGCCCTGGGTGCGGTTCAAACAGGTTTCCGTAGCCGGCGGGTGAAAGACGATGATGTCCCCCACCGCGGGCGAGGAGAAGTGGCTTCCGATCCGGTCCACGAGAACCCGCTGGTTGATGCGCAGGGTCGGCAACATCGAGCCGCTGGGGATCTCGTAGGGCTTGACGAGGAAGGCCTGAATTGCCAAGGCGAGCCCCAGGGCGACCGCCACGATCACGATCAGCTCGATCGCTGACCGGACGAGCGGCTTCTTCGTCTTCGTCACACCTGGTCTTTGCCGGCGCCCGGCTCGGCGTCAGTCGCCGCGGCCTCGGGCTCGACAGGTGCCTCAGGCTCGGCCGCCGGGACCTCGGCCTCGACAGGGGCCTCAGGCTCGACAGGGGCCTCAGGCTCGGCCGCCAGGACGTCGGCCTCGGCCGGCGCATCGCCCTCGGCCGAGACCTCGGTGACATCCGCGTCGGGTCCGTAGAGCAGCCCACGCTCGACCGCAACCTCAGGCCCGGCGGAGCGGCGCTCGCGAACCCGCGCACGCTTGCCGATCCGGTCCCGCAGGTAGTAGAGCTTGGCGCGCCGCACGTCGCCGCGGGCGGCGACCTCAATGCGCTCGATCTTCGGCGAGTGCAGCGGAAAGGTCCGCTCGACGCCGACCCCGAAGGACTGCTTGCGCACGGTGAAGGTCTCGCGCGCACCGTGACCCTGGCGCTTGATGACCACGCCTTCGAAGACCTGGGTCCGGCGCCGGGTACCCTCGATGACCTGGAAATGAACGCGCAGACGATCGCCGGCGTCGAACGACGGAATCCGGCGGAGCTGTGAACGCTCCAGGCTTTCGATGACGGTGCTCATAAGGTCAGTTACAGCGACTCGCGGTCCGCACGGTAGGCGGCTCTGCGAGGACGAGAACCGGGGCTGGCCATCGCGCCGGCGGCGCGTTCCCACCCATGCGGCCGCTTATCCTAGCGGACCGCCGGAGACACGAGTTTGCGGGGGTTAGTGGCGCCAGCGGGGGGTAGCGGCGCGAACGGGGGTTACCGGCTCGGGGGGTCCTGGTCGCCCCGGGCGCGGTCCCGGCTCTGCTCCAGACGCCAGCGCGCGATCTCGGCGTGGTGACCCGAGAGCAGGATCTCCGGAACCCGCCAACCGCGGTGTGCGGCGGGCCGGGTGTAGTGGGGATATTCGGGCCCGCCCTCCAGGGCCGAGCTGAAGGACTCCTCGAGGGCGGAGTGCTCGTGGCCGAGTGCACCCGGCAGCTTGCGCAGGACGGCGTCGCACAGGACCATGGCCGGGAGCTCGCCGCCGGCCAGCACGTAACGCCCGATCGAAACCCGGTCGGTGGCGAAGTGCTCAAGCACTCGTTCGTCAAATCCCTCGTAGCGCCCACAGAGCAGAGCGAGCTGCGGCTCGGCGGCGAGCTCGTCCACGAAGGCGTCGTCGAGCAGGCGGCCGCTGGGGTCGAGCGCGAGCACGCGGATCCGCGCGCGCAGCGCGACTGGGTCCTCGCCGTAGCGAGCCCGGAGGGCGGCCTCGACGACGTCGACGCGCAGGACCATGCCCGCACCCCCGCCGAACGGGGTGTCATCGACCTGACCGCCGCTGAGCGGGGTGTGCTCGCGGTAGTCCACGAACTCGAGCTCGTGGCCGCGGGCCAGCGCGTTGGTGACGTGGCGCTGGCCGGCAAACCAGTCGAAGGCGCCGGGAAACAGGGTGAAGACATCGATTCGCATCAGCGTCGGCGCGCCCAGCTCAGCCTAGACCCCGGCGACACCGGCGGTCCCGCCAACCGCACATGCTCAATCCTCGCCCAGGAAGCGCAGATCGACGTCGATCCGGCGCCCGCTCGGGTCGACCGAGCGCACGGCGTCCTTGACCAGCGGGACGAGCAGATCAGGGCCGCCCGCGGCGCGCTTGACCTCGAGCACCTCGCACGAGGGCAGGGCGATCAGGCGCGCGACCACCCCCACCTCGAGCTCGCCGTCGCCGACCGCGCACCCCTCGAGCTCGTGCGCGTACCACTCGTCCTCCTCGAGCGGCGGGGCATGCTCGAGGCCCACGAGCATCACCTCACCTCGTAGGGCCAGCGCGGCGGCGCGATCCTCGCAGCCCTCCAGGCGGACGATCGGGCGCGCGTCGAGGCCGGCTCGGCGGGCAATCGTGCGCTCGTCACCGGCCACGGTGACCTCGGCGCCGACCACCAGCAGCTAGGCCTTCGGTTCGCCGACATAGAAGCTGCCGTCGAGCCCGTGGGGGCGACCCACGGTCCCGGCCCGCAGCCAGCTCCCGGGCTCGCTCACCGTCGGATCAGGTGTCGACGATGTCCACGAACACGCGGCGCCCGTCTTTGACCGCCGCCGCCTTGATCACGGTCCGCAGCGCGCTGGCTGTGCGCCCGCCGCGGCCGATCACGCTGCCGTAGTCATCCTGGGCTACGGAGAGTTCGAGGACCAGGGTGCCGTCGTCCTCCTGCACCTCGGACACCTCGACGGCGTCAGGCTCTGAGACGAGTCCCCGCGCCAGGTACTCGAGCAGCTCCTTCACGAAAAAGACC
>JBOGYN010000253.1:0-4168 GCA_050696855.1 Solirubrobacteraceae bacterium
CACCAGCGAGGTGAAGCCAGGCGGGCGCGGTCACATTTTCGTCGGTAGTGAGCTGCTCTTCGAGGGCTACACCGGGGGCGGTGAGAACGTGTTCCCGTCCGAAGTCGAGGATCTGCTCGCCGGCGCCGAGGGTGTGGCCGAGGTGGCAGTGGTCGGGGTTCCCGACGACGAGTTCGGTCAGCGGCTGCGCGCCTACGTGGTCCGGGCCCCGGGCGCCAACCCAAGCGAGGGTGAGCTCAAGGACCTCGTGCGCGCCAACCTGGCCCGTTACAAGACGCCGCGTGAGATCGTCTTCGTGGACGAGTTGCCGCGCAACGCCACGGGCAAGATCCTCAAGCGCCAGCTGCCCGGTTGAGCTGACGGCCACCAACCGTGGTGCCTTCCTAAGCTCAAAGGATGGCCATTCGTACCGACATCTTTGACCTCGCTGGGCTGCGGCTGACCTCTGGGGAGGGGCGCCGGCTCATCCTCGCGGTTGCCTTAGATCCGCTCGTGCTCGCCGGGGAGCGCTACACGATCGAACCCGCATCGCTCGAGGCCCGACTCGACATATCGCGTACCACCGGCGACGGTTACGCGCTGCGTCTGCGCTTCACCGCCCGCGTGGTCGGACCGTGCATGCGCTGCCTGGCGCCGGCCGGACCCGAGTTCGAGGTCGACGCCCGCGAGGTGTCCCAGCCCGGGGCGGGGGAGGAACTCGAATCGCCCTACGTCGACGGGGGCGAGCTCGACCTACGCGGCTGGACCCGGGATGCCCTCGCGCTCGCGCTCCCGGCTCAGATCCTGTGCCGGCCAGACTGCGTGGGACTGTGCCCGGAGTGCGGCGTAAACCTCGCCCAAGCCGGTCCCGACCACGCGCACGAGCGCGAACCGGATCCCCGCTGGGCGAAGCTCTCGGAGCTTCGAATCGATCCCTGAGGCGCCCGGGTTAACGCTGGTAGCGGAAAAAAGTTGCCGATCCGGTGGCCCGGTTTAGTCAAGAAATGATCACTTTCGGTCGATGAAAGGTCCAAATGGAAACCGTCCGCGTGCCGTCCGGCCCGGGTGAGACAAGCACCGCCGCCCAGTTGCGTGCGCTGCTTGACCTTGCTCGGCTTGTTCGCGGGGACTCGAGCTTGCCCGAGATCCTGGCCGCGGTGGCCCAGATGGTCTCCGACACCCTCGGCTTTGAGACGGTGGTCATCAACCTCTATCGCGAGGAGGGGGACGCGTACGAGGTCACGACCGTGCACGGCAACGAGCGCGCGCGGGAGATGCTGCTCGGGGACGTCAGCTCGGCCCGCAGCTGGACGACCCTGCTTGACCCGCGCTTCCTGCGTCGCGGGGTCTTCTTCGTTGCCGCCGGGGCGGTGGACTGGGACGAGGATCTGCACTTCTACACGCCGCAGCTCCCGTCCGCACCGGCCGACGCGCCGGCGGCCTGGCACGCCGACGACGCGCTGTTCGCGCCCCTGGAGGGAGCCGGCGGACGTCACTACGGAATCATCTCGGTCGACGAGCCGGGGAGTGGCCTGCGGCCCGACGACCAGCAGCTCGACATGCTCGCCGCGATCGCCGCGTTGGCCGCCCAGACGATCGAGAACGCGGACCGCTTCAACCAGATTCAGAGCGCCCTGATCCGCCACCGCACGATCCTCGGCTCCGCTCTGGACGGTGTGATCGCAATCGATACCCAGGGTCGGATCCTCGAGTTCAACCCGGCCGCCGAGCGGATCTTCGGCTACCGCGCCCAGGACGCGCTCGGGCGCGAGCTCGCCGCGTTGATCGTGGCCCCCGAGGAACGCGAGGCGCACCGGCATGGCCTGGCCCGCGCCTTCCAGGAGGGCGGCCGGCAGCTGCTGCGGCGGCGGCTCGAAGTGACCGGGATCCGGGCCGACGGGCGCCGCCTGCCGGTCGAGCTCTCGCTGACCCTGGTCGACGAGTCGCCCGAAACCGGCGCGGTCGTGTACGGCTTCGTGCGCGACATCTCCGAGCGCCGGCGGGGCGAGGAGCAACTCGCCTTTTTGGCTTACCACGACCCGCTGACCGGTTTGCCCAATCGCGCCCTGGTCGAGCAGCAACTCGATCTCGCGCTGGCCCGCGCTCGCCGCAGTGAGAGCGCGGTCGCGCTGATGTTCGTCGACCTCGACGACTTCAAAGAGGTCAACGACCGCCTCGGTCACGCCGCCGGCGACCAGCTCTTGACCGGGGTGGCCGCCCGGTTGCGCGGGGTGCTGCGCGACACCGACGTCCTCGCCCGTCAGGGCGGAGACGAATTCCTGGTCGTGCTCTCTGATCTCAACGAGTCACCCGCGCCGGCTGCCGAGCGGGTGGGGGCCAAGCTGCTCGGCGCCCTGCGCGAGCCGTTCGTGGTCGGCTCCGAGGAGCTGCGAACCGGGGCCAGCGTTGGAGTCAGCCTGTTCCCCGATGACGCCTCTGATACCGAGACCCTGCTGCGCCATGCGGATGCCGCGATGTACCGAGCCAAGGGAGAGGGCGGAGGCCGGGTGGCCTTCCATCAGGCCTCGGAGGCGATCGTCGCCCGGCGGCTGAGCGTGGCCGCCGAGCTGCGGCGGGCCATATCGACGTCCGAGCTCGAGCTTCACTATCAGCCGATCTGGCGTCTCGGCGCCGAGCGCGTGATCGACGGGGTCGAGGCGCTGCTGCGCTGGCGCCATCCCGAGCGGGGCATGCTGCGTCCGCGCTCGTTCATGAACGTCGTCAACGAGAGCAGCGTCAGCGAGGAGGTAACCGAGTGGGTCCTGAACGAGGTCTGTCGGCACGCCGCGGCCTGGCGTGAGGACGGGCTGACGCCGCGGATCAGCATCAACATCTCCTATCCGCAGCTGCTGACCCCCGGGTTCGGGGAGCGCTTCGCGGCCGGCGTGAGCCGGCACGGCCTGGACGCCAGTCGCTTCATCATTGAGCTGACCGAATCGGCGTGGGGTGTCGATTCCGGGGAAACCCTGGCCGTGGTGGCCGACCTGCGCGCGGCCGGGGCGACGCTGGCCATCGACGACTTCGGCGCCGGGTACTCGTCCCTGTCGCGTCTGCGGGACCTGGCCTTTGACATCCTCAAGATCGACCGCCGGGTACTCGCTGAGGTGCCCGACGACCGCGCCGCCGATGCCGTCCTGCGCGCGATCGTCGATCTGGCCCGGGCCTGCGAGGCCGAGATCATTGCCGAGGGCGTGGAGAGCGCTGAGCAGCTCGCCTTCCTCACCGAGATCGGAATCACCCTCGCCCAGGGCTTTCTGTTCGGCCACCCGCGCCCCGTGCACGAGATCACCGCGTTGTTGCAACGGCGCCTGGTCGGCGAGCGCTCGGCGGCCTAGCCCTACTGCTAGCCTCCGGCGTCCGATGGCGGTTCCCAAGCAGAAACAATCCCACGCGCGCACGACCCAGCGCCGCTCTCAGCACAAGCTCACGGCACCCACTTACAACGAGTGCCCGCAGTGCCACAGCCCCCGGCGTCCGCATCGCGTTTGCCCCGTCTGCGGTAGTTACCGCGGGCGTGAGGTGATCGCGCCAGCGGACGAGCTCACGGGCTGACGCCGAGCATCGATGGTCACCGTCGCCGTTGATGCCGGCGGGGCGGATCTCGGTCCCGCCGAGGTGGCCGCCGGCGCGGCCCGCGCCGCGCAGGCCGGAACCCATGTGATTCTGTACGGACCGGCGGACGAGATCGGTGCCGTTGCCGACGGCGTCGAGGTGGTCGATGCCCCCGTCTCGATCGCCAAGGCCACCGATCCCGCCTTCGCGGTCCGCTCGACCCCGGAGGCCTCGATCGTCCAGGCCGCCAAGGCGGTCGCCGAAGGCCGCGCCCAGGCCCTGGTGTCGGGTGGATCGACGGGCTCAGCGCTCGCCGCCGGCCTCTTTAACCTGCGCCGCGACCGGGGCATCTACCGGCCCGCGCTGGCCCTGCCGGTGCCGATGCCGGGCGCGCCGCCCGTGCTCCTGCTCGACGTAGGCGCCAACGTCACCTGCCGCCCTGAGCACCTGGTCCAGTTCGCCCACATGGGCTCAGCCTTCGCCCAGGCCGTGATGGGCATCTCGGATCCCCGCGTCGCCCTGCTCTCCAACGGCGAGGAGCCCAGCAAGGGCACCCCCGAGCTGGTCACGGTGCACGAGCAGCTGGCCGGCGAGGCCGGAACGGGACTGAACTTCGTGGGCAACGTCGAGGGCACCC
>JBOGYN010000254.1:0-2002 GCA_050696855.1 Solirubrobacteraceae bacterium
GCTCGAGCTTCTGGCGCAGCTTGCGCACGAACACGTCAACCGAGCGGTCGCCGCGGGCCATCGTGTAGCCCCACACGCGCTGGTAGATGTCCTCGCGTTCGAGCACACGGCCGTCGACGGTGGCCAACTCGTAAAGCAGCTCGTACTCCTTGCGCGACAGCGAGGCGGGCTGACCGTCGGCATAGGCATCGAACCGATCGGGGCGGATCAAGAGCTCGCCGGCGCGAATCGCCCCGGCCTCGACAGGTGCCTGACCGGCACGGCGCCGGCGCAGGACGGCCTCGAGGCGCGCGAACAGCTCCTCCGGGTGGCAGGGCTTGCTGATCCAGTCGTCGGCCCCGGCGCGGAGACCTCGCACGCGGTCGGCCACGGGCGCGGGAGGGCTGCACACGAGCAGCGCCAAGCCGGGGAGAGCCCGAGCGGTCGCCTCGATGTACTCCAGACCGGTCAGCGCGGGATTGACGATCAGCGCGTGGAGCTTCAGCGCCGCCAGCTGCTCGGGCATGACGGCGTAGCCGATCACCTCGTGCTCCCACCCCCGCGCTGCAAAGCGCCGGTCGAGCACCGTGACCAGACCGCTGTCATCGTCTATCAGGGCAACGCGAACTACAGCCGCCTCCTTGGCCTCGGCGACCGCGCCGAGCACCCGCGTGGCTTGCGTCGCCCAGTGTAGTGACGACTCGGACGCTCCTTGGCCGGCCGTCTCAGCCCGTGACCGTCTCCCAGCGCTGGTACAGCTCGGCCACGGCGCGCTGGGCGTCGGCGTGGCGCTTAGACGAGCGGGCGCTGGCTTCCGGGGTCGCCCAGGCTGACGGGTCGGCGAGCTCGTCCTCGATGACCCGCAGCGCTGCCTCCGCCGCCTCGATGTCCTGCTCGAGGCGCTGTTCACCCTTGGCTTTGCGCGGCGGCGGGTTGCGCCTGGTGCGGCCCGCCCGCCCCCGGCCCTGCTTCGCCGCTGGGCCTGGCTTGCCCGACTCACTCCCCTTCGCAGGCCCAGCCGACCGGGCCGGCGCCTTGGCCCGCTCCTCGCGGACGCGCACGTACTCCGGCCAGCCTCCGACGTAGCTGTGCAGCTGGTGGTCCTCGAGGGCGATCGTGCGGGTGCCGACGGCGTCGAGCAGGGCCCGGTCATGGGAGACGAGCAGCAGCGAGCCCGGAAACGCCGCCAGGGCGGCCTCGAGCGCTTCGCGACTCTCGAGGTCCAGATGGTTGGTCGGCTCGTCGATAATGAGAACGTTGGGCGGCGTCGGGGTGCCGTTCATGAGGATGGCCAGCGAGAGCCGCCGCCGCTCGCCTCCGGATAGCCCGTCCAGCGGCTTCTCGGCCTCCTCGCCGGAGAACAGGAAGCCGCCGAGCAGGGCGCGCGCTTTGCCGGGGGTCAGCCTGGTGGCGTGCTGGGTCGCCTCGAGCACCGTGCGGGCCTGCCTCGCGCCGAGCTCCTCGGCGTGCTGGGACAGGTAACCCACCTTGACGTTGTGCCCGGTCCGGAGCTTTCCCGTGGTCAGCTCGCGCCGGCCGGCCAGGGTCTCGATCAGCGTCGTTTTGCCGGTGCCGTTGGCGCCCACGATCGAGACGTGTTCACCGCGCTCCAACCAAAGCTCAGCCGCGTGCAGCAGTTGCTTGTCGCCGGCCGAGATCGAGGCGTCCTCGAGCTCGAAGATCACCCGTCCACTGCGCTCGGGGGGTTTGAAATTGAACTCCAGCGCGGCGCCGTCAGCCGGATCGCGCGACAGCCGGTCCATCTTCTGCAGCCGCTTGGCCCGCGACTGGGCCTGTCGGGCCCGGGTTCCGGCGCGAAACCGGGTCACGAAGCGCTCGAGGCGCTCGATCTCGGCCTGTTGGCGCTCAATCGCCCGGCCCAGGGCCAGCTCGCGTGCGGCCTTCTCGCGCCGCCAGGCGTGCCAGCTGCCGGCGAAGAAGCGACCACGGCCGGCCTCGAGCTCGAGCACCGAGGTGCCGACCGCCTCCAGGAACCAGCGGTCGTGCGCAACCAGTACGACCG
>JBOGYN010000255.1:0-29505 GCA_050696855.1 Solirubrobacteraceae bacterium
CCCGCCAGTCTTGGTCAGGGTCAGGGCGAGCGCGGCGGCGGACGCGGCGGCGAGCAGGTCGGCGATTCGGGCCGAGGGCAGCAGCAGGACCAGCGACGTGAGCGCGGTGGCCACCACCCAGCCCCCGGCCAGGATGGCCGCCCCGGTGAAGTTGAGCAGCGAGCGGGTGAGCACGGCACCGAGCGGAAGCTGAGCGCCGGCCGCCAGGACGGCGGTGGCCGCCAATCCCAACGCGGCCCCGAGCAGCAGCCCCAGCGCCGCCAGGGCCCCGGCCTCTCCGAGCGCGAACACCGCCCGCTGGCCTGTCCGGGCTCCGGCCGTAGCCAGCCGGCGGACGTCGGCCTGGCGCTCGTGGCGGAGCGCGAAAGCGGCGAGGACGATGAATACGGCGAGCGCCGCGAGCCCGCCGCCTCCGGCGAGCAGCAACCGGCGGGGAGCGGCCGCCGCCTGCGCCCGGGCGCGATCGAGCAGGTCGAAGGGAGCAGTGAAGGCGAAGGCCCCGTTGGTCGGAAGGCCGGCCTGGACCCGTTGCAGGCGGCCCTCCAGCGCCCCGAGCCGCCAGCTGTCCAGCCGGGCCAGAGACGGCACGGACACCCAGCTCTCGGTGCGGTAGACGCCGCTCAAGCCCGGAATCCGATCCAGACCGCCCGGGTCGCCGGACAGCACCACAGGCGGACCGCCGCCAGCGCCGGGGGCGAAGCCCAACGGCACCCCGGAGGCCAGCGTCGCCGCGCCGGCCACGGGCAGCCGCACGCCATAAGCGCTCAGGTCGGCCCCGCCCAGCGAGGTGGTACGGAGCACCGGGCAGACGCTGCCGGCGCAACGGGGCAGCTTCCCGGCGAGACCGCCGCCCACCCAGGCTGACAGGGGGTCGATCGCTGCCGGGCGTACCACCAGCCCGCCCAGCCGCACCGGGTTGAGCAGGACGACGCGACTCGCCGACTTGATCCCCAGCCGGCCCAGCAACGCCCGCGCCGCCCGCTCGCGGGTGGCCGAGGCCGGGCCCTGGGCGGTCAGCCGGACGGTCCGGCTCAGGGGGGACGCGTCGCGCAGCACCGCTTGCGCGGACCGATCGCCGCTGATCGTCGCCTCGCCCGCGACGCCGCACGCAAAGGCGGTGGCCAGCGCCAGCCCGAGCACGGCCGCCAGCCACCGGGCCGGCTGTCGCCTCCCGCGGGCGAGCACGAGCGTGAGCGGGGCAGTCAGTCCGCGCACTCACGCCCCCCGCTGGCGTCGGTAGTGGGCTCGGGCCTTTTCGCGTCCCCCGCACACCGACATCGAGCACCAGCGGCCCGAGCGGTTGCGAGAATGGTCATAGAACAGCCAGCCGCAGTGGTGACCGGGACAGACCTTGAGTCGCGACCAGCGGCCGTCGAGCATGGCCTGCGCGGAGATCGCCAGCAGCGCGGCGACCGCGCCCGGGAAGCCGGCCCCGGTGGCACCGCTCAGCTCGGGCGTCGGCGTGGTGAAGCGCAGCTGGATCGGCGCCTGCGCCGCCAGGGCATCCAGGCGCTCGCGCCCCCGCCGCGCCGCTTCGGAGTGGGGTGGGGCTCTGGCCGCTTCGCGCAGGCCGGCCCGCAGCTCGAGCCCGCGCTCGAGGTCGACCGGTCCCAAACGCGTGTCGCTCGCGAGCAGCTCGGCGCGGTGCAGCCAGGCCGCCAGCGCTTCCGGTGAGCGCAGCACGTCGGTGCCGAACTCATGCTCGAGGTCGAAGTGGGTGTTGGCGAAGCCCTGTACGAGCGCGAGCGCCCCGGGCGCCGGACGACGTTCCCCAGGCTGGGGCGCCAAGCGCGTCCAGGTCGACACTCTCTCACCAGTCATGGGCTGATGACTGGTGAGGATACGGCCTGACCGGGGGGCTCGTCCAGTCCCTCTAGGCGTCTCTGACGGGGGCCTGGTGGGGCCGTCACCCCGCCGGGCTAGGCGGCCGGGCGGCCGTCCGGTGGCCCGTATACTGGGCGCATCCCCGACGAGGAGCCACGCGTGCAGGAAATGGTCATCTACGGCGTTAGCTTCGACATGGTCGGAAAGCAGCCGATCGTGTTGCTCAAAACCGTGGAGAGCAACAAGTTCCTGCCGATCTGGATCGGTCACCCCGAGGCGGCCGCGATCCTGATGAAGCTGCAGGGCGCCTCGACCCCGCGGCCGATGACCCATGACCTGCTCTCCGAGATGCTCGGCGAGCTCGAGGTCGAGTGCACCCGGGTGGCAGTGACCGAGCTGCGCGAGAACACCTTCTACGCCTCGATCAGCCTGCGCGCCAACGGCCGCGAGCTCGAGATCGACTCGCGCCCCAGCGACGCCCTGGCCCTGGCGGTCCGCTCGGGGGCCCCGATCTTCGCCGCTGATGAGGTCATCTCGGAGTCCGCGATCGAGTTCGAGCACGAGGTCGAGGACACCGAAGAGGTGGTCGAGAAGTTCAAGGACTTCCTCGATCAGGTCACCCCGGAGGACTTCGCCTCCGACGAGTAGCCCGGCCCGGCCCGCCTGGCGTTGGCGCTTGGACGTTGGGGGCTTGGGCGTTGAGGACCGACTCGACAGGTGAGACAGGTTTCCGCTTCGCCGGGCGTGATGAGGCTGGGGAAGGGGTGAGCAGGCTGTGGCGCGGGCCCAGCACGACAAGCGAGGCAGCTTTGGTAGGGGTGTGCCGTCCTGGCCCCACCTGTCGGGCACCCACCCCCTTCCACAGCCCCAAACGGGCATCAACCGGCCCTTCGGGCGTTCCTCCCGGGCCAGGCCAGAGTCTTCAGGCGCGGACAGCCGCCAGGACCCGCGCCACGAGCTGATCGAACGAAATCCCCGCCGCCTCGGCGGCCTGGGGCAGGAGGCTGGTCTCGGTCAGCCCGGGGATCGGATTGACCTCGAGCACGTACAGCTCGGGGTGGGCGGGATCGGATTCGGCGAGCATCAGGTCCACGCGCGCGAAGCCGCCGCAGCCGAGAAGCGCGTAGGCGTCCAGCGCGATCTCA
Organism: Solirubrobacteraceae bacterium; assembly: GCA_050696855.1. Taxonomy (GTDB): domain Bacteria; phylum Actinomycetota; class Thermoleophilia; order Solirubrobacterales; family Solirubrobacteraceae; genus Palsa-465. The sequence goes on from JBOGYN010000255.1 coordinate 2,970, forward strand.
CGCGCGCGCGCGGCCACCGCGTCCTCGAGCTCGGCCGGGCAGACGAAGCGGGTGCGCCCGATCTCGTAGCGGGACTCGAAGTCATAGAAGTCCTCCGCCTCGGGCACCGCCTCGACGATCGGCAACGCCACCGGCCCCTCGTCCTCGTCCAGGATCGAGATCGCCAGCTCGCGGCCGCGGACGTAGCGCTCGAGCACGACCTTGCGGTCATACGAGAAGGCGGCGACCAGCGCGGCCGGGACGTCGGCGGCCGTGCGGGCGAACTTGATGCCCAGGGCCGAGCCCTGCCGGGCCGGCTTGACGACGATCGGGAAGGCAAGGCGCTCCTCGATCGCGGGCAGCGCCTGCGCGGCGCCGAGGGACTCAAAAGCGGTCTCGTTGAAGGCGTAGAAGTCGGGCGTGGGCAGGCCGTGGTCGCGCATCGCGTGCTTGGCCAGCACCTTGTCGGCGGCCCGGATGCACGCCGACACGCCCGAGCCGGTGTAAGGGATCCCCAGCACCTCGAGCAGCTCCTGGACGGTCCCGTCCTCGCCGTCGCGGCCGTGGAGGGCGACGAAGGCGATGTCGGGGCGCTCGGCGCTCAGTACCGTGACCAGATCGGGGCCGACGTCGACCGGCAGCACTTCGTGGCCGAGGCGCTCGAGCGCGTCCTGAACCCGAGCGCCGGAGCGCAGCGAAACCTGGCGCTCCAACGAACGCCCCCCCTTGAGGACGGCCACGCGCATGCTGCGTCTAGCCGGCGCGGCTGCGCTGGGCCGGGAGCCTCAGGACCTTGGCCAGCTCGGCGGCCGGCGGCCGTCCCGGCTCGTCACCCTCGCGTGGGCGCGGTGCCGGACTCTGAGCGCGAGCATTCGGGCGAGCGCCGGTCAGGGTGCCGTACATGGCCACCTGTTCGCGCACGACCTCGCCGATCCGCCGGATCCCCTCGCGGATCTGGTCCTCGCCGACCCCGGAGAAGTTCAGTCGCATCGAGTCGCCGCCGCGCTCGTCGACGTACGCGGCCCGGCCGGGCACGAACGCGACCTGCTCCTGCAGTGCCCGCGCGAGCAGATCGGTGGTATCGATGTAGTCGGGCATCGTCGCCCACAAGAAGAGGCCGCCCTCCGGGCGCGTCCACTCCGCCTCACGCGGGAAGTGCTCGGCCAGCGCGTCGAGCATCACGTCCCGGCGCCGCCGGTAGATCTCAAGCAGCGAGCGCAGATAGTCGTCCCACGCCCCCGAGTCGAAGTACGCGCTCACGAAGTACTGCGAGATCGACGACGAGCAGAGGTCCGAGGCCTGTTTGCCGATCTGCATCTTGGCCGCGATCGGGGCGGGCGCCATCGTCCAGCCGAGCCGGACGCCCGGGGAGAGGATCTTCGAGAATGTGCTCGCGTAGATCACAAATTCGTCGTCGAGCGAGTACAGCGTGGGCAGCGGCTCGCCCTCGTAGCGCAGGAGTCCGTAGGGGTTGTCTTCGAGCACGAGCAGTTCGCGCTCGGCGGCGATCCGGACCAGTTCGCGCCGGCGCTCCAACGAAAGGGTCACCCCGGCTGGATTGTGGAAGTTGGGCACCGTGTAGATGAACTTCGGCCGCCGCCCGGTGCGCTCGAGCTCATCGAGCAGCGGCTCGAGCTCGTCGACCCGCATCCCGTCGCGATCCATCGGCACCTGCACCACCTCGGCCTGATAGGCGCAGAAGGTCGGGATCGCGCCCGGGTAGGTCGGTGCCTCGGCGACCACCACGTCGCCGGGGTCAAGCAGCGTCTTACAGACGAGATCGATGACCTGCTGACCCCCGGTGGTGATCAGTACCTCGTCGGGGTCGATGTCCATGCCCTCGGCGGCCATGACCGTGGCCACGCAGCCCTTGACCAGCCCGACGCCCTCGGTCGGTCCGTACTGAAGCGCGCGGGCGCACGACTCGCTGGCCACGGTGCCCATCAGCGCCGCGTAGGAGTCGGCGGGGAAGGTGGTCGTGTCGGGCAGCCCGCCGGCCAGCGAGATCACGTCGTCGCGCTCGGTCAACGCCATCAGGTCGCGCATCGCCGAGGAGCGCATCACCTTCGTGCGCTCGGCGAACAGGCCCGCGTAGCGCTCGATGTCTCGTGTCGTTGACCGCGGCCGCCGCGTGGGACCGCCGCCGGCGATGTCGGGGCCGCTGCTCGGACGCCACCCGTCCGGGCTCACGCTGCCCTCTCGTCTATCGTCACGCCTCGTCACGGTACAGCACGGTGAACCTCGTCTTTGACATCTGCACAGGGATCGGAGTGGCCGCCGCGGTGGGGATCCGGCCCTTCCTGCCGGCGCTCGTGGTCGGCGCCCTGGCCGCCGGCAGCATCCAGGCCCCCTTCGCGCACACGGACCTTTCTTTCCTGCAGGGCGTGCCTTTCCTGCTCATCATGGCCGTCGCGGCGGCGCTGTTGGTCGTGGCCGAGGTCCGTCTCGGGCGAGAACGCCTCGAGCGGGGGCCGCTCGCGCTGGCCGTAGCCGCGGCCGCTGTAGCCGTCGGCGCCCTGCTGTTTGCGGGCTCCCTCTGCCGGGGTGGCTACGCGATCTGGCCGGGAATCGTCGGTGGCGTCATCTGCGCCGGCGTGGGAATCCTGGCCACCCGCCCGCTCGTCGCCCGCGTCAGGGCGCGGCTGGACGCGGAGACCGCCTCCGCCCTGCCCCTGTTTGCCGAGACGGCCGCGATCGTGGCCGCCGCGCTCTCGGTGCTGCTGCCGCCGGTGGGGATAATCGTGCTCGCGCTCCTGCTGTGGCTGCTGATTGCTGGTCGCGGCCGCGATGATCAGAAGTACGCCGGACTGCGCATCCTCCGCTAGTGCTCTCTCACGCCAACTAGGCCACCCGGCATGAGCGGCCCCAAGAAGCTCGTCCTCGTCGTGGTCGACGCGATGAAGCCCGCCATGCTCGAGCGCGCGATGGCCGGCGGCCGAGCGCCGGCGATGGCGCGGATCCGCGACGCCGGCGTGTACGTCGATGACTGCGTGGCCGCCTTCCCGTCGGTCACCCCCGTCTGCGCGGCCTCGATCACCACCGGCGTCGGTCCCGAGCGCCACGAGATCCCAAGCATGAACTGGTACCACCGTGAAGAGGCTCGCTACGTCGAATACGGCTCGAGCTTTTCCGCCTCGCGTCAGTTCGGAGTCGTGCGCTCGATGACTGACACGGTCTACCGGATGAACGACGAACACCTCTCCAAGGACGTGGAGACGGTGTTCGAGTCCCTCGACGACGCCGACGTGCGGACGGCTGGGACCACCTACCTGATCTACCGCGGCCGCCACCCCCACGAAGTGGCCAATGAGTCGGCGCTGGCCCGGATCGTCACCTCGACCCTGTTCCGGCGCACGATCGACGGGCCCCGGGAGCTCTTCTACGCCGACCTGTATGCGTCGCGCAAGACGGGCTGTCGCGGTCAGCTCGGCCTCCCCGGCGCGCGTGACCAGCACACCGGCTGTGTCGGTGCCTACCTGGCCCAACACGACCTGTTCGACTTCCTGCTCTTCTCGCTCCCTGACAACGATGCCTACTCGCATCGCAATGGGCCCCACGCCCAGGTCACGTCGCTGGCCGCCGCCGACCGCCAGATCGAGCGCCTCATGCACGCCGCGGGGGGGACCGACGAATTCCTGCAAGAACACGCAGTGATCGTCGTCTCTGACCACTCGCAGGCCCCGGTGGAGACTCGGATTCGGCTCGATCTGGCCTTTGGCGACTTCGACGTCGCCACCCCGAGCCCGGCGCGCTCGATCGGCGCCGAGCTCGCGCTCAGTCCGGCGCAGCGCTCGGCCATGATCTACGCGCTCGACGATGACCATCGGGAGGAGTTGGTGCAGCGCTCGGTGGAGGCGGTCAAGGAACTCGAGGGCGTCGACCTGATCATGCGGCTCGCCCCCGGCTCCGGCGACGAGGCGATCATCTGGAGCCGCCGCGGCGAGTTACGGTTCTCCGCGGGGGGCGATCTGCTCGATCGGCGAGACCAGCGCTGGAGTGTCGAGGGGGATCTCGGGGTCCTCCGGGCCGAGCTCCAGGACGGCCGCTTTCTCTCCACCGAGTACCCCGACGCGCTGGCCCGGGTCTGGTCGGCCCTGCACTGCCCCAACGCCGGTGAGGTCCTGCTCTCGGCGGGACCCGGTTACGAGTTCGTCGACTGGGGTGGCTCTGATCACGTCGGCGGGGGCTCGCACGGCTCGCTGCACCGCTCCGATTCGCTGGGTGCGCTGCTGTGGTGCGGCACCGGACCCGACCGCCGTTCGGTGCGTGACCAATGGTCGTTGCGCGACGTTGCCCCCTTGGTGCGCGAGCACTTCGGTCTGACGCACCCCGGACCCGAAACCGTAGGATCAGGGGATTCCACCGGTTAGAAGCGAATTAATGCCGGGCAGCTCTTACGAGATCTCCACCAACGGCCGATACATTGACCCGATGCCTGCCGATGAACTGACGACCGCGGTCGCCCTCCCCTTCCGCCACCGCGTACGCCACGGCGTTCGCAAGCCTCACAACTGGTTTCAGCTCGGGCGCTTTGTGGCCGTCGGCGCGAGCGGCTACGTGGTCAACCTGGCCGTGTTCGCGGCCTGCGTACATCTGCTAGCCGTCAACTACAAGCTGGCCGCCGTGGTCGCCTTCGTGGTTTCGGTCGCGAACAACTTCTGGTGGAACCGCCACTGGACCTTTGGCGCCCAGGCCGCTCACCCGGTTCTGCAGGGGGCGAAGTTCTTCGCGGTCTCGCTGGTCACGTTCGGCTTCACCTACGTCGTGCTCGTCTCCCTGGTCGACGGCACTGGCATGCCCAAGATCATCGCCCAGGCGCTCTCGATCGCCGCCGGGACCCCGCTCTCGTTCGTCGGTCAGAAGTTGTGGAGCTTCCGCGCGTAAAGGCCGCGGCGGTCGCCGTGCCACTGCTGCTGGCGCTGGCCCTCGGTCTTGTCCCCTCGGCACGCGCCGCCGGCCTGGTGACCGCTGCCCCCGCCGGCTCGCCGGTGCTGGTCACCTCGCTGCATAAGCGGCCCGCCGGCTATACCTTGACCGCTTCTCGCGTCCTGGCGCTCGCTCGAGCGGACGCCCGGGTCAAGGCCGGGCTGCGCTCGCACCCGAGGCTGCTGGCCTATGAGTACACCCATGGCTCGGGCACCTGGCAGGTGAGCTGGTTCAGTCACGGCAAGCCCCAGCGCGAGCTCATTCAGGCCTACGTCGATGACCGCTCGTCGACGGTCACCCAGGTCTGGACCGGATATCAGGTCGCGTGGGGAATGGCCCGCGGCTATCCGGGCGCGTTCGGGCGGCGCGTCAACGCGCTGTTCGTGTGGTTGGCGCTCTGCCTGCTGTTCCTCGCGCCGTTCTTTCCCTGGCGCCGCAAGCCCGGCCTGCTGCATCTCGACCTGCTGATGCTGCTCGGCTTCTCGATCTCCCTGGCCTTCTTCAATCACGCCGACATCGGGCTCTCGGTCCCGCTCGTGTATCCGTTCTTGCTCTATCTGCTCGGCCGCATGCTGCTGCTCGCCAGTGGCCGGGGCATCCCGCGTCGGCCGCTGCAGTTGCTGGTGCCGACCCACTGGCTCCTGGCCGGAGCGGTGTTTCTGATCGGCCTGCGCCTCGGGCTGAACATTCTCAACTCCAACGTGATCGACGTCGGCTACGCCGGGGTCATCGGGGCCGACAAGCTGATCCACGGCCACCTCCTCTACGGCCTGTGGCCACACGACAACGCCTACGGTGACACCTACGGCCCGGTCTCCTACTTCGCCTACGTCCCCTTCCGCCTGATCTTCGGGTGGAGCGGCGCCTGGGACTCGCTGCCGGCGGCGCACGCCGCCTCGATCACCTTCGATCTGCTCACCACCCTTGGTCTCTACCTTCTGGGTCGCCGCCTGCGCGGCCACACCCTCGGCGTCGTGCTCATGTACGGGTGGGTCGCCTATCCGTTCACGCTCTTTGCCCTGAACTCCAACACCAACGATGCGCTGGTCTCGGCGCTGGTCGTATTCGGGCTGTTGGCGATCGACTCGCCGCCTGCCCGCGGCGCGCTCAGCGCTCTGGCGGGGCTGACCAAGTTCGCGCCTTTTGCCCTCGCGCCGCTGCTCCTGCGCGGGACCGGACGGCGTCCCGGTGAGCGTTCGGTGGCCGCGTGGCTGGTCGCCTTCGGCGCGACGGCCTTCGTGGCCATGCTTCCCGTCCTGCTCAACGGGGACCTCAGCTTCTTCTGGCGGCACTCGGTCGCCTACCAGTCAAACCGCGTCACGCCGTTCTCAATCTGGGGCCTATGGGGCGGCCTGGGTGGCGTCCAGCGCTTGCTGCAGGGGGCCGCGGTGGCGCTGGCCATTATCGTCGCCTTCGTCCCCGCGCGTCGCGGGCCGGTCGAGGTGGCGGCGCTGGGTGCGGCGGTCCTGATCGCGCTCCAGCTGACGGTTAACTATTGGCTGTATCCGTACATCGTCTGGTTCTTCCCCCTCGTCGCGGTGGCGCTGTTCGCCTCGCACCCCGAGCGTCGGCGGAGCCTCGCTCCCGCTCGGCCCAGGCGCGGTCGCGCGACCCGGCCCGAGGAGCCTGCCCCGCTGCCCGTCAGCTGACCCCCGGGTCAGGCTCGCTCGCCCCCGGGCCGGGCTCGTGCACGGTCTCGATCGCGGTCGCGCGCAGCGGCTGCTCGGCGGTGGTGATCAGCACCCCCTGCAACCAGGGGTCTTCCGTTGATACCTCGAAGCGGACAGGCATCTTGGTCCGCATCGCCTCGATCGCCTGCTCGCGCTTGACGCCGATCACGCCTCCCCGGGGGCCGGTCATGCCGACATCCGAGATGTAGGCGGTCCCCCCCGGGAGCACCCGGGCGTCGGCGGTGGGGACGTGGGTGTGGGTCCCGACCACTGCGGTGACCCGACCGTCCAGGTACCAGCCCATCCCGACCTTCTCGCTCGTCGCCTCGGCATGCATGTCGACGAGCAGGTGGTCGACCTTCGCCGTCAGGCCCTCGAGCACCGCGTCGGCCTCAACGAAGGCCGGACGGGCGACGTCCATGAACAGGCTGCCGGAGAGCGAGAGCACGCCGAGACGCACGTCGCCGCGCTTCACCACGCACCAGCCGTGACCGGGCTGGGTGCGCAGGAAGTTGGATGGGCGCAGGATCTGATCGTGGGTATCGAGGTAGCTGTAGACCTCGCGCTGGCGATAGGTGTGGTTGCCGAGCGTGATCACGTCGACTCCGGCGGCGAACATCTGGTCGGCGATCTTGGGAGTTATGCCGACGCCGCCGGCGGCGTTCTCGCCGTTGACGACCAGAAAGTCGAACGTCAGGCGCTCGCGCAGGGTGGGCAGCAGCCCGAAGAGCGTGCGCTTGCCGAGGCCGCCGACGACGTCGCCGACGAACAGAATCTTGACTGACTTGCTCATATCCGGACGAGGCCCATACTTTCAGGCTCATGCGTTTTAGGGTCCGCAGACGTCAAAACACACCGCCGGTCGCCGATTCGCTGGCGCCTGACGGGGACGGCATGCCCGGGGCGGGCGGATGCAGTTCGGACGCCCCCCCCGATCAGCCCGAGCTCGAGCTGACCCCGGTCGCCACTCCGGTCGCCCCGGTCGTCGTCCCGCGCTGGGTGCAGATGGTCATGCTCCCGATCGCGCTTCTCGGCCTGTGGGCGCTGGCTCGTGCGGCCGGGACGGTGCTGCTGATTTTGATCGTGGCCAGCCTGGTGGCCCTGATCCTGGCACCGGTGGTGCGTCTTCTCGGACGCCGGGTCCCGCGCGGCGTGGCGATCCTGCTGGTGTACCTGGGTGGCCTGGCGGTCCTGGCCGGGATCGGCTTCCTGCTGGCCAACCCGATCAGCACGCAGGTCACCAATTTCGAGCACAACCTCCCCGGGATCATCCGCGGGGCCAACCGCGACCTGGCCAATGTCCAGACCTGGCTGGACCAGCACGGGATCAATGTCCACATCCAGCAGCAGGGACAGACGGCCCTGGACACGCTGCAGAAGGACCTGCTCAAGCGCTCCGGCGCGATCGTCACCTTCTCGCGCGACCTGTTGGCCGGGATCGTGACGATCGGTTTCGACTTCGTCCTCGTGCTGGTGCTCTCGATCTATCTGCTGGTCTACGGGCGCCAGATCGGCGACCTGGTGCGCGCGATCATGCCTCCCGGGGACGGGACACCCGAGGACGACTACCCGCGGCTGGTCCAGAAGGCGGTGTCGGGCTACGTGCGCGGCCAGTTCCTGTTCAGCCTCGTGATGGGGGCCAGCGCCGCCCTGGCGCTGACGATCTTCGGTCTGCTCGGGATCTTCCCCGACGGTGAGCGCTACGCGATCTTCCTCGGGGCGTTCTACGGCGTGATGGAGTTCATCCCCTACATCGGACCGATCATCGGCCCCGTGCCGGCCGTGCTCCTGGCCCTCTTCCAGGACCCGATCAGCGCTGTCTGGCTGATCCTGCTGTTCGTCGCCCTGCAGCAGCTTGAGGGCCACGTCGTCGCCCCACAGGTGTTCCGGATCTCGCTGCGGATCAATCCGATCCTGATCATCCTGGCGCTACTGATCGGCTACCAGCTCTACGGCGTCGCCGGGTCACTGGTGGCGCTGCCGGTGATCGCCGTGATCCGCCAGACGGTCGTCTACCTGCGTCGCCACCTGGTGCTCGAGCCGTGGGGGGTGCTCGGCGCCGGCGTTGGCTTGGTCAACCTCGGCCCGGACCGATGTCCGGACTGCGGCGAGCGGCCCGGACCGCACGACACCTACTGCCGCTCGTGCGGCGCCTCGCTTGAGCCCCGCGTGCGCAGTCCCGGATGAGGCGCACCGGGAGCGAGACCGTCTAGCCTGCCCGCGAGTGTCATCTGCGCAAATAGGCGAGCCGGGCACGACCCTGCAGGCGCGCTCGCTGACCAAGCGCTTCGGCGCGCGCGCGGCCCTCGATTCGGTGAGCTTCGAGCTCGGCTCGGGCGAGCGAATCGGGATCATCGGTCCCAATGGCGCGGGCAAGACGACCCTGCTCTCGATTCTGGCCGGAGTCCTCGAGCCGGACGAGGGCGAGCTCAGCCTGGTGGGTGGGCTCCGATCGATCGGCTGGGTGCCCCAGCAGCCGGCGCTCTACGCCAAGCTCTCGGTGGCCGAGAACCTGCGCCTGTTCGCGCGCCTGGAGAAGGTGGCCGATCTCGATGCGACCGTGGCCCGAATGCTCGAGCAGACGGCGCTCGGAGATCGGGCCGGCGAGGAGGTCGGGCGCCTCTCGGGCGGCAATCGACAGCGCGTCAACATCGCCATCGGGCTCCTCTCGGAGCCGACTGTGCTGCTCCTCGACGAGCCCTCGGCCTCGCTTGACCCCCGACAGCGCGAGCGACTGTGGGAGTTCATCTCGGCGCTGGCCGACCGTGGGACCACGGTCGTGTTCTCCACCCACAACGTGGCCGAGGTCGAGCGCTACGCGAGCCGGGTACTCCTGCTCGCCGACGGGGAACTGCTGTTCACGGGTACCACGGGCGAGCTCGAGGCCGCCGTCGGCGGCGATCCCCGAGACTTCGAGGCGGCGCTCGTGCACTTCCTGCACCTGAAGGGCCATTGAGCCATGAGGTGGCTGCTGGTCAAGGACCTGCAGATCCTGCGCCGCTCGCCGCTGCTGGTCGGCCTGCTGATCGTCTACCCGGTGGTGATCGCGCTGATGATCGGCTTTGCCCTCTCCAGCCCGCCCGGCAAGCCCAAGGTTGCCTTCTATGACCAGGTGGCGCCAGGCCAGGGCAAGATCTCGCTCGGAAGTCAGCACATCGACGTCGCCCACTACGCCAGCCAGCTGCTGGCCTCAGTCGATCCGATCCGGGTCCACTCGCGGGCCGCGGCGGTAGCGAAGGTCCGTAGCGGGCAGGCACTGGCGGCGGTGGTGATCCCGTCCGATCTGCCGCAGCAGATCCAGGGGCTGGTCACCCAGGGGGTGGGCAGCCCGACTGTGGAGCTGATCCTGAACACCAAGGATCCGATCGAGCGCCAGGTGGTCGATCAGGCGATCACCACTCGGATCAACCAGGTCGAGCAGTCGGTCTCCAAGCAGGTCCTTCGGGTGGCGGTCGTAGACCTGCAGCAGGTGCTCAGCGGCGGCAAGGTGCAGATTCTCGGCCGCACCGTACCGCTGCTCGGGCTGCGCAACGCGCGGACGATCGTCCAAGGCGCGATCGCCGCTCTGCCCAGCCGGTCGCCCTTGCGCCCCGCGCTCAATCAGGTGGTCGGCTTCGCCGACCTGGCGATCGCGGGGCTCGGCTTCGCCAGCCCGGTGCTCGGCTCGATCGGCACGCCGCTGACCGTCACCCAAACCCAGCTGGCCGGCCGCACCACCCCCAGCGACGCCTACGCCGTGGCGATCGCCGTGATCGTCTCGCTGATGTTCGTGACCGTCCTGCTCGCCGCCGGCCTGCTGGCCCTGGAACGCAGTGAGAACGCCTACGCCCGGCTCGTGCGCGGGCTCGTCTCGCCCGGTCGCCTACTGGTCGAGAAAATTCTCCTCGCCGCGGGGTGCGCCACGCTGGTGACGTTGGTGATGGCGGCCTTCGTCTCGGTCTTCGTGCCGCTGGACTGGTCGCGCTTTGAGCTCTGGGTGCTCGCGCTCGCCCTCGGAGGCGTCGCCTTCGGCGCCCTGGGGGTAACGATCGGCGGGGCCGCTCGCGAAGTGAGCGCCGCGTCGCTGCTCGCCTTCCTGGTCTCGCTGCCGGTGGCCTTCGTCGCCCTGGTCCCGGCCAACGCGGTGTCCGGGGGACTGGGCACCGTGCTTGACGTGATCGCCTTCGTGTTCCCGTTCAAGGCTGCCCTGCAGGCGATCTCCAACGCGTTCAGCGGCACCGCGCCGGGCATCGCCTGGCCACTCGCTCACCTGGCGCTGCTCGCCGTCGTCTTCGCCGGGCTGGCCCGGCTGACGCTGGTTCGCTTTGCTGCTCGCTAGCGCGCGGGTTTCCAGACGAAGGTCGCCGTGGCCCCGGGAGCCAGGCGATAGCGGAAGTAGTCACCGCCGTCCTTGACCGCGAAGGCGACCGACCGCCGGGCGCTGTTGAAGGCCAGCAGCACGCGGCTGCCGTCGGGGTTCTGGAACGCGACGTCGTCCAGGCCGGGGGTGTTGATCCGTCCCGAGGGATACGAGTAGGTGTAGGTGACGAAGTTGTTCGATCCCAGCCGGATGGCGCCAGGTGCGACGTAGCGGGAGAACTGCCCCAGCTGGTAGTAGTCGCGCGTGAGTGCAACGGTGTGGCCGATGGGGTCGATGGTGACGATCCCGGTGCAGCGCAGGCAGCCGTAGTTGGGCGGCTGCACGGGACCGCCCTGGGGATCGAGGGCCAGGTTCCAGAGGTTGACGGCGGTGGCCCAGTTGCGCATGGTCGAGATCTCGAGCTCGGAGGTGGTGAAGGCCAGCGGCCCCGGTGAGCACTCGCTGACCAGCTCCTCGAGGCCAGGGACGACGCGGTGCAGGCCCGACAGGGCGGTCGGCTCGCCGAAGTAGCAGTGCGAGGCGATCCCGGCCAGCTCATGGCCGGCGGGGCCGAGCGCGAGGTCGGAGGCGAAGGTCAGGCCGCCCCCGTACCAGTTGTTGTCGTAGCCGTAGATCAGCGGGTGCAGGCGGGCCCCGCGGAGCGCGGGCACCAGATTGCCGGTCACGAAGCCTGCCTCGGTGGGCTCGTCCATGTTGAGTCCGGGGTAGGTGGAGTTCTGGCCGGGCTCGTTCTGGGGGGTGATCGCTCCGACCGGGATTCCGGCGGCCCGGTAGGCCTGTAGGTAGCGCACGAAGTACTGGGCGAGGGGCCCGTAGTCCGCGGGGAGCAGGCTGCCGACCACGTCGAAGGGATTGCCGAGCGTCCCGGTGGTCTTCATCCAGGCAGGCGGGCTCCAGGGCGAGGCGAGCATGAACGTCTTGGGGTTCTCAGCCAGCGCCTCGCGGATGGCGGGGATGATGTAGGCGAGATCGTGAGCGATCGAGAAGTGGCTCAGGTGCACATCGGTCTGGCCGGCCGCGAGGTCGTCGTAGGTGTAGGGCGTTTGGGCGGCGGTGAAGTCTGAGGCCCCGATCGGGAGGCGCAGAAAGCCGAGGTGCAGGCCACCGGCCCCGAAGAGCCGGCGCATCAGCCAGGCCCGGGTGCCCGGGGCCAGGCCGGTTTGGATCAGCCAGGCCGAGGTGTCGGTCATCGCCCCGCCGACACTGCGCATGGTCTGGTACCGGCTCGCGCCGTTGATCGCAATCGTGGGCAGCGCCGGGGCGGCGCCGGCCGCAAACGAAACCGTCCCGGCCGGGCTGAGCGCTTGGCGCAGATTGGCGCTGGTCAGGGTGACTCGCACCCGCGGCCCCGGCTTGGACTTGGCGCGGTGCCCGGGGATGGTGGGCGCCTTCGCCGCGGCGGCGGCCGCGACCGGTGCCAGTCCGACCGCGAGCGAGATCACCAGCGTCGCGGCGCTCAGCGCAAGACGGCGTGGGCGGAGCAAAAGCTGGGCCCCGCGGAGAGTTAGCGCTGTCCGGTGGCGCGCTGAAAGCTGAAGAAGCAGATGGCCGCCACGATCAGCGCGATCACCGGCAGCGTCAGGCCGATCACGCCGACAATCGCGAACACAAGGCTGACCACGCCGATCACCCCAGCGGCGCCGCCAACCTGAATCAGCCGGAAGGCCCGCTGCTCGCGCGTGCGGCGGGGGGTGTAGCCGCCGCGTCGGTCGAGATTGCTCATAACGGCGAAGCCTAGCGCTCCCGCGCTACGGTAGCTCCCCGTGGCCGATCATCTGCTGCTCTACGAGTACGTCGAGGACATGGCGGAGCGCCGCGGCGCCCATCGCGAGGCCCACCTTGATCATGTCGGCACCGAGCGCGAGGCGGGCCGGGTCACCGAAGCCGGCGCCTTTGATCCGCCCATCGGCGCCGCGCTCGTGTTCGCCGGCGTCGACCGCGAGCACATCGAGGCCTTCGTCGCCGCCGATCCCTACCACCAAGCGGGCCTGATCACCTCGTGGCGCATCGAGCGCTGGAATCGCAGCTAGTGGGTCTCACCGGCCCAGGGGCGTCCGGCCCGGCTGTGGCCCGCCGGTATCCTGGCTGAACAGCTATGCCGTTTCCGCAGACTCGCCTGCGCAGGCTCAGAGCCAACCACGTGCTCCGCGGGCTGGTGGCCGAAACACGCCTCGCACCGACGGACTTCGTGTACCCGATGTTCGTCGCCCACGGCCTGGACCGCCGCGAGGCGATCGGCGCCATGCCCGGGGTCGACCGTCTCTCGATCGCCCACGCCGTGGTCGAGGCCGGCGAAGCGGCGACGCTCGGTATCCCCGCCGTGCTGCTGTTCGGACTACCGGCAGCCAAGGACGAGGAGGGTTCGGGGGCGTGGGACGACGAGGGCGTTGTCCAGCTCGCTACCCGGGCGATCAAGGAGGCCCACCCTGATCTGCTCGTCATCACCGACCTCTGCCTGTGCGAATACACCAGCCACGGCCACTGCGGGGTCCTGCGCGCTGATGGCGCCGTCGACAATGACTCCACGCTCGAGCTGCTGGCCCGCACCGCCATCTCCCAGGCCCGCGCCGGTGCCGACCTGATTGCGCCCAGCGACATGATGGACGGGCGCGTGGGCGCGGTCCGGGCCGCGCTGGACGACGACGGCCTGCTCGACACGCCGATCATGGCCTACTCGGCCAAGTTCGCCTCCGCCTTCTTCGGGCCGTTCCGCGAAGCCGCCGACTCCACCCCCGCCTTCGGCGATCGCCGCGGCTACCAGATGGATCCCGCCAACGGCGAGGAGGCGGTGCGCGAGGCGCGGCTGGACGTCGAGGAGGGCGCCGACATCGTGATGGTCAAGCCGGCGCTCCCCTACCTGGACGTGATCCGGCGCATCAAGGACGACACCGCGATGCCCCTCGCGGCCTATAACGTCAGTGGCGAGTACGCGATGCTCAAAGCGGCGATCGCTGCCGGTTATCTTGACGAGCGGACCGCGGTGCTCGAGACGCTGACCTCGATCCGCCGCGCGGGCGCGGACATCGTCATCACTTACCACGCCAAGGAGGCGGCCCAATGGCTGCAATAGAGACCCCGGGGACCGGATCGGGATCTGCCCCGTCCGCGCCGCGGGGCGGCTACGGTCCCAAATTGCGCAGTCGCAATCAGGGCGCCGCGATCGCGCTGGACGATCTCGACAAGCGTCTGCTCAACCTGATGCAGGGCCAGTTCCCGATCGCTCCGCGGCCCTACCAGCACGTCGCGGCCGCGGCCGGGATCACGGAGGCCGAAGTCCTGACGCGCGTCCAGCACCTGCTCGACGAGCGCATCATCCGCCAGGTCACGCCGATCTTCGACACCCGGGCCCTCGGCTATGCCTCGATGCTGGTGGCGGCCAGGGTCGATGCCGAGAATCCATGGCGGGCGGCGAACATCATCAACGCCCACCCCGGTGTCTCACACAACTACCTGCGCAACCATGAATTCAACATCTGGTTCACGATCGCCACCGAACCCGACTCGCCCCTCGGGTTGGAGGGAACCCTCGAGGTCCTGGCCCGGCTGGCCGGGGCTGAGTCGGTCCGCTCGCTGCCGACTCTGAAACTGTTCAAGATCCGCATGGACCTCGAGATGGAGGCGGGAACCGAGGCGCTGTCCAAGGTCGCCGAGGCGGCCGCGCCCGTCGAGACCGAGGCTCAGCCCTACGGCGACTTCGACCGCGCCGTGATCCGCGCCACCCAGGGTGACCTGCCGGTCATCCCCGAGCCCTACGCCCCGGCCGCGGCCAGGCTCGGAATCGGCGTCGAGCCGCTGCTCGAGCACCTGCGCGGCATGCAGGAGCGCCGCCTCCTGCGGCGGGTCGCGGCGATCCTGTTTCACCGCCGGGCCGGCTTCAGCGCCAACGGCATGGGCGTCTGGAAGGTCCCCGACGAGCGGATCATGGACCTCGGGATGAGGATGGCTTCTTTCCGCGGGATCTCGCATTGCTACGAGCGCCCGACCTACGCCGACTGGCCCTACTCGGTGTTCACGATGGCCCACGGCCGGTCCAAAGAGGAGTGCGACTCAATTCTCGACTCGATCGCTGCCGACACCGGGATCGAGGAGCGCGCGACCCTCTACTCCTCCACCGAGTTCAAGAAGATCCGACTGCTCTACTTCACCGAGGACTATCGGGCCTGGGAACGCGAGCACGCCGGCGTGTGAGCAGGGCTGCGGCACTGAATCAGCTGGGCTCGGCGCGTCTCTTCCAGCGCGCCGTGAACGTCCTCCCGGGCGGGGTCAACTCGCCCGTGCGCGCGATGCGCGCGATCGGACGGGATCCGATCTTCATCGCCTCAGGGGCCGGACCGCTGATCTACGACGTGGATGGCAACGAGTACGTCGACTGGGTCTGCTCGTGGGGGCCGCTGATCCTGGGCCACGCCAACCCTCAGGTCGTCGCCGCCGTCCAGTCGGCCGCGGAGCGGGGGACCTCGTTTGGCGCCCCTACGGCCGGTGAGGTCGAGCTCGCGGAGCTGGTTGCCCAGCGGATCCCCTCGGTCCAGATGCTGCGCATGACCTCTTCGGGCACGGAGGCGACGATGAGCACCCTCCGTCTCGCCCGGGCCGCCACCGGCCGCGAGAAGGTTCTCAAGTTCGCCGGCGCCTATCACGGCCACGTCGACGGGCTGCTCGCCCAAGCGGGCTCGGGCCTGGCTACGCACGGGATCCCCGCCAGCCCCGGAGTGCCCGCGGCCGCCACCGCGGCGACTGTGATCGTCCCCTGGAACGACCCCGAGGCGCTGCGCGAGGCCACCGAGCGCCACGAGCTGGCCGCCATTCTGGCCGAGCCCGCTCCGGCCAATATGGGCCTGGTCCCCGCCGCCCCGGGCTTTCTCGAGCTCCTGCGCGAACGCGCCGACGCGACCGGGGCGTTACTCGTCTTCGACGAGGTCATCACCGGCTTTCGCGTCGCCCGCGGCGGGGCGCAGGACCTGTTCGGCGTCACCCCCGACCTGACGATCATGGGCAAGATCGCCGGCGGCGGAATGCCCGCCGCCGCCTACGGAGGCTCGCGCGAACTGCTGGAGCGGATCGCCCCGGCCGGCGCGGTCTACCAGGCGGGGACGCTCTCGGGCAACCCCCTGGCGGTCGCCGCCGCGCTGGCCACGCTGGAGCAGCTCGACGCGGGCGCCTATACGCAGCTGGCCGAGGCCACCGAGTCGCTGGCTGCGGGCCTTCGGGCCGCCGCCGCCCAGGCCGGCTGTGTGGTCGAAGTCCAGAGCCTGCCCGGTTTGTTGACTGTCTTCTTCTCATCCGCCCCAGTAACCGACTACGCCCAGGCGGCGGCCTGCGATCTCGATGCCTACTCGCTCTGGTGCCGCTCGCTGCTGGATCGGGGGGTCTATCCACCCGCGTCGCAGTTCGAGGCCTGGTTTCCGTCTCTCGCCCATCGCCCCGAGCACGTGGAGCGGACCGTCGCCGCGGCGGGCGAGGCGTTCGCCGAGGTCGCGGCGCAGTGAGCGCCCGACGAGCGGGAACCGCCGCCCTCGCCGAGGAGCTGCGCGCGCGGGGGGGGACCCTGGCCGCCTCGCTGCGTCCGATCGGAGCCGATGGCAGCGATCCGCCGGAGGGTAATGAACCAGGTCCGGCTCAGCTCGCCGCCGCCGGCCCGCGGGCCCGCGGTCACGAGCGCGAGTATGAGCTGTTGCTCGAGATGATCCTCGAGGGCTCGCGGTTGCACTACGGCGAGCCCCGCGTGCTGCGCTGTGATGACCCCGACCTGGCGCTGCTGCTCGGCGATCAGCTCTACGCCATGGGTCTGGCGCGCCTGGCCGAGCTCGGTGACCTGGAGGCCGTGGCCGAGCTGGCCGACCTGATTTCGCTCGTCGCCCAGGCCCACGCCGACGACCATCGCGAGCTCGCGGCTGCTGTCTGGCGCGCTGGTGCGGCGGCGATCGGCTGGGGCCCCAGCCCCGAACACGCGGCAGCCAAGGCTCTGGCTCGGGCAGGCGAGATCGACGCCGTGGCGGCCCTGATCGGAGCTGCTGAGCGGGTGGGCAAGTGACGGCCGCCTCTTTGTTGACGGTACGCTTATCTGAGCGTTGAATACCGTTTAGCCGCCCTTCATCCCTGAGGCGCCCGTGGAAGACAGACACAAGGCCGGAAAATCGAAATACACCGCCGACCGGCAGATGCCGGGGTCGTTTGACGGCGAAACCGTCACGCGGCGGCGGTTCATGACCGCGGTCGTCCACAGCTCGGGAGGCGTGGCCGCCGCGGCCTTCACGCTCCCCGCCCTCGGCTTCGCGCTGGGCCCGATCTTCAGCAAGGTCCCGTTTGACTGGCAACCGATCGGCACCCCCCAGGACTTCACCTCCGCGACCTACGCGACCAAGGTGATCACGATCGTGCAGGGGGTCGGCGAGGCCGGCAAATCGATCGCCTACGTGCGCACCCGAAACCCAGCCATCGACACCGAGCCGAGTGACAAGTACAACCGCTGGGTGGCGCTCTCCTCGCGCTGCATGCACCTGGGTTGCCCGGTCCGCTTCGTTTCCGCCGCCCAGCGCTTCATCTGCCCGTGCCACGGCGGCGTCTATGACTTCCGCGGACTGGTCGCCGGGGGCCCCCCGGTGCGCCCGCTGGACCGCTTCTACACCCGTCTGAACTCCACCAGCGGCCTGGTCGAGATCGGCCCCCGTTACTCGGTCAATTCCGAGCTCGAGCGCTTCTCGCCGCGCGACCCGGGCCAGCCGGTGGACGGCATCGGTCAATATCTTTACCCCAGGCGCTTCGACACCTCCGTCCTGCCCAAGAACTGATCCGCGATGCCCAAGCTCCCTGCGCCGCCCCTCCCCAAGATTCTCCAGCCCAAGCCCAAGCGGCCGGGCCAGAACGGCAACGGAAACGACAAGCTCGGTCCGGCCGAAACCGCGGCCGAAGCCGGGATCACCGTCGTCGACTGGATCGACGAGCGGACGTCTCTCTCGGGCGGTGTGCGCTGGCTTCTCTTCCGCAAGGTCCCCAAGGGGATCAACTGGTTCTACACGCTGGGCTCGGCGACCATGTTCGCCTTCCTCAACCAGGCCGTGACCGGGGTCTTTCTGGCCATGTTCTATCGGCCCGACGCCTCGGGCGGCGCCTACGAATCGGTGCGCTACCTCACCGATCAGGCCTTCCTCGGCCAGCTTGTGCGCGGCATGCACAAGTGGGGTGCCTCGGTGATGATCATCCTGATCTTCCTGCACATGGCGCGGGTCTTCTTCTTCGGCGCCTATAAGTATCCGCGCGAGCTGACCTGGATCATCGGCGTCGTCCTGCTGATCCTCACCCTCGCCATGGGCTTCACCGGCTACCTGCTGCCCTTCGACGAGCGCTCCTACTGGGCCACGATCGTCGGCGTGAACATCAACGGCACCGGCCCGTTCATCGGGCCTTATCTATCGGACTTCCTGCGCGCCGGGCCAGAGTTCGGAGCCACCACGCTGTCGCGCTTCTACGCGATCCACATGATGCTGATCCCGGGGCTGATCGCGGCCCTGATCGGCGCCCACCTGTACCTGATCACCAAGCTCGGCATCTCAGCTCCGCCGTGGATCAAGGCCGACGAGGAGCCCGAGACGGTCCACGAGGCTCAGGTATGAACCAGGCCGAGAAGGAGCAGTACCTCCGCGACTACTCGACCCTGAAGAACGCCGGCAAGCCGTTTTTCCCCTATGCCGTGGCCAAGGACTCGGTTATGGCGGTGATCGTGATGCTCGTGATCATCTTCCTGGCCGCGATGTTCGGGGCCGAGCTCGGGCCCAAGGCGGACCCGACCACCACCACCTACGTACCGCGCCCCGATTGGTACTTCTACTTCCTCTTCGAAGTCCTGCGCGTGATGAAGAACGTCCCCAAGTTCACGGACATGGCGACGATCGGCGTCCCGACGATCTGCATGATCCTGCTTTTCCTGTTGCCGTTCTATGACCGCAGTCCCGAGCGGCGGATCGAGCGCCGGCCGGTCGCCCTGGCGGCGGGATTGACGACGATCTTCGCGATGGCCTTCCTGACCTACTCGGGTGCCGTCACCGGCTCGCCGAACTCCGTCGACATGGCTCCCCCGTCCAGCCTCACCGCGGCGCAGAAGGCCACCTTTCGGGCCGGCGAGGAGGTGGTGGGCGCGTCTGGGTGTCTGGCCTGTCATGTGCTCGGCAGCAATGGCAACAATGGCCCGGGGCCGGCGCTGACTCACATCGGCTCGATCCGCCGTCCCGACGCGATCGCGTCGACGTTGCGCAACCCGACCGCGCCGATGCCCTCGTTCGCTGGTCTGGCCAAGCAGTCGCCGCAGAAGTTCCAGAACCTGATCACCTTCCTGTCCGAACTGCAGTAAGGGCACGGCCATGACGGCGCCCACCGAGCTCGGTTCCGGGACGCTGGCCGAGCCCCAGGTCCGGGCGATGTTCGACCGCATCGCCGGCGTCTATGACCGGATGAACGCGGTCATGACCGCGGGCCTGCACCACCAGTGGCGCCGCCGGGCCGCCGATCTGGCCGCCCTGAGCCCGGGCGGCTGCGCCCTTGACGTGGCCACCGGGACCGGTGACCTGGCCTTCGAGCTCGCCCGTCGGGTGGCGCCCGGAGGGACCGTGGTCGGGTCGGACTTCTCCGCGGGGATGCTCGAGCTGGCGCGCCTCAAGGCCGATCGCGGTCTGACCGCCGGCGCCGTCACCCCGCGCTTTGAGGCCGCCAATGCCCTGGCGCTCCCGTACCCCGAGGCCAGCTTCGATGCCGCCACGGTCGGCTTCGGGGCCCGCAACTTCTCTGATCTCGAGCGTGGGCTGGCCGAGATGACCCGCGTGGTGCGTCCGGGCGGCCGGGTGGTCGTGCTCGAGATCACCACCCCGACCCGGCCGCCGCTATCCACGTTTCTGGAGCTCTGGTTTGACCACCTCGTCCCGACGATCGGGCGCCTGGCCGGGGACTCGGACGCCTACCGCTACCTGCCTGACTCGGTCCGTCGCTTCCCGGCTCCCGAGGCGCTGGCGGCGGTCATGTGGACGTGTGGCCTGCGTCAGGTCAGCTATCGCCTGACCGCCGGCGGCATCATCGCCCTGCACGTGGGGGAGGTTCCGTAATGCCGTCCGCCTCCGCCACCAGCGCGGTCCAGGCTGTCATCGAGGCCGGCGGAGAAGCGGCCACGCGGCTGCTCGCTCGCCTCGAGGAGCGGATGGCCGAACTCGCCGACAGCCATGGCGTGCTGCTGGGCCACTACGCCGGGGACACGCTCGCCGCGGGCGGCAAGCGCCTGCGGCCCTTACTCGTGTTCCTGGCCGCCGGCGCGCCTCCGCCCGAAACTGCCGGTCTCGTCAGCGCCGCGGTCGCTGTCGAGCTGGTCCACAGCGCCACCCTTGTTCATGACGACGTGCTCGATGGTTCTGTCCTGCGTCGCGGGCGCCCGACGGTGGTCGCGGCCGCTGGGCGCCGGCTAGCCACCGCCACCGGGGATCTCCTGTTCTCGCGGGCGTTCAGCGAGTTGGCCGGCACCGGTTCGCTGCCCGCGGTGCGGACGCTGTCGCGGGCCAGCTCGGGGCTGGCCGCGGGCGAGCTGATGCAGCGCGCCGATGTCTGGACTCCGGTGGCCGTGGATCGCTACCTGGAGCGCTGCCGACTCAAGACCGCTGTCCTGTTCCGCGCCGCCTGCGAGCTGGGCGCGATCGAGAGCGACGGCCCGACGGCCGAGCTGGGCGCCTTCGGTGAGCAAATCGGGATCGCCTTCCAGATTCTCGACGACATCCTCGACGTCTCCGGGCCCCCCGAGCGGACCGGGAAGCCCCGCGGCACCGATCTGCTCGACGGGACGGTGACCCTCCCACTGCTGCTGGCACGCGAACGCGACCACACGTTGGCCGGTGCCGACCTGCGCGCCATCCGAACCCCCGCCCAGGCCGCCGAGGTGTGCGATCAGATCGCGGCCACCGGGGCGCTGGCCGACGCCAAGCAGCAGGCGCTGGCCATGATCACGGACGCTAAGGCGGCGCTACCGCGGTTGCCCGACCGCCAGCGCCAGGCGCTCGAGCTGGTCGCCGACGGGGTCGTGGAGCGTTACGCCTAACGCCTGCCAGTAGTCTGCGTCGGAGGGTCGCGGTACTAGAAGTCTTCGGGGAGGAGCAGATCGCTCTGCAGCGCGGCTGCGAAGCGGTCGATCTCCTCGGCCATGTTGGCCTGGGTCAGTCGGCGCAGATCGGCCAGCATCTCAGCGAGCCCAGCGTCGAGCCGTTCCTCGAACGCGTCGACTTGATCCTGGTCGAACACGCCCTCGTTGATCCAGTCGCAGTTGGGACAGTGCAGCGTCAGCTCCCAGAACCCGCCGGCGGTTTCGCCCCATTGGACCGGCTGCACCAGGTCCGAGGTGCATCCGGGACATGAGTGAAGGCCCTGGCCTGGGGTGGTCTCGGGACCGAAGCGAATGACTTCGATCGAGCGGCCGCTCGGGAGAACGATGCGGCGGATCGGATGGCTGTCGGGCTGGTGACTCATCTGCTTCCTCGCGGCAGATATCGGCGGTCGCGCATATGACCTTGAGCGGGCGTCCAGCCCCACTGGACGCATCGCCCGCTACCCTTTGTAGCTCCCGTCCGGAGGCCCTTGCCATGTTCCGCAATCCCATAGTCGACGCGGTCGTGATTCTCGTCATCGCGCTGCTGATCCTCGGACCGAAGCGCCTCCCAGAGCTGGGCAAGGGACTCGGCCGAGGTATGCGGGAGTTCAAGGAGGGGATCACCGGCGACTCCAAGGACGAAGCCGAGGAGCGCCCCGCTCTGGCTTCGGCGCCACCCCCGCCGCCCCAGCCCACCGCATCCGCGGACGAGCAAGCCCCGGCTCAGCGGCGCGAGTCGGCCGAGATCGGTTCCGAGCCCAAGTCGTAGTGCTCCAGCTGGGGACGCCGGCAGTCGGCTGGGCCGTAGCCCCCGGCCGTAGGTAGGCTACGCCATGCCCAGGGTGATCCGGCCTGTCAGCCACGAAGACCGGCTGAGCGTTGTCGATCATCTCGACGAGCTGCGCTCGCGCCTGATCGTGTGCGGCGCGGCTCTGGTCGTCGCCTTCGGCTTCTGCTTCTGGCAGAACCACCTCCTCCTCGACGCCCTCAACAAGCCGCTACCGCCCGCGACCAAGCAGGCGGCCAACCACATCGGCGGTCTGACCAACGATTCAGTCAAGGCGGCCAAGAACCTGTCGGCCGCGGCGGGGCTGGTCAAACAGCTCTCGCGTTCACCCCACATTTCGCTGCCTGACGCGGCGCTCCTGGCCGGCATCGCGGATCGGCTCGGCGCGGCGGCTAGGTCCCTGCCTCAATCCACACCGCCCAACACGCCGATCACGATCGGGGTGGGAGAGAACTTCACCACCACGCTGACGGTGTGCTTTTACTTCGCGCTCCTGCTGACGCTGCCGGTGCTCCTCTACGAGGCGTACGCGTTCGTGATCCCGGCCCTGAGTCCCCACGAGCGCCGAATGGCTCTGCCGATCATGCTCGCCGCCCCGGTCCTGTTCGTGATCGGCGTGATCTTCGCGTACGTGCTCGTCATGCCTGCCGCCGTCCACTTCCTCCAGGGCTACAACAGCAATAAGTTTCAGTCGCTGGTCCAGGCCAAGCCGCTGTACTCCTTCGAGGTCCTGACGATGGCGGCGATCGGGCTCACCTTTCAGATGCCGATCGGGCTACTCGGGCTCCAGCGCGCCGGCGTCATCAACGGCAGCACCCTGACCCGCCACTGGCGTTACGCTACGGTGGCTATTGCCGTGATCGCGGCCGCCATGCCCGGGGCAGATCCAGTGACGACCTTGCTGGAGACCACCCCCCTCGTAATCCTCTTCCTGGTCAGTATCGTGATGCTCAAGATCGTCGATCGTCGTGACGCCAAGCGGGCGCTGGAGGATCTGACCACGGTCGAAGACGACAACCCCTAGCCTCGCCCCCTAATGCTCTTTGACCTCCGCAGCCGCGGCCGCCGCCGCACCGTCCAGTTCGTCTATCTCGGCCTCGCCGTCCTCATGGGCGGCGGACTGGTCCTGTTCGGCGTCGGGTCCGGCACGAGCGGTGGCGGGCTCCTCAACGGACTGTCCGGCAATGGCTCGGGCAACTCCGGGAGCGCCGTGGTGAGCGCCCAGGAGAAGTCGGCGGTCAAGGCCACCACGGCCAATCCCAACGACGCCAGCGCGTGGGCATCACTGGTCGGTGCCCGCTGGTCGAACGCGAGCTCGGGCAACAACTACAACAGCGCTACCCGGACCTTCACCGCCTCCGGCCGCAAGGAGCTGACCAAGACCACGGTGGCCTGGGAGCGTTACCAGTCGCTGACCAAGACGCCTGACCCCAACGTGGCCATCCTCGCCGCCCAGGCCTACGGCCAACTGGCCGACTACGCCGGGGAGGCCAGCGCCTGGGAGATCCAGGCCGCCGCCAACCCCAACTCGGCCAGGGGCTACGAGTGCCTCGCGGCCGCCGCATATGCCGCCAAACAGACCCGCAAGGGGGACCTCGCGCTGGCCAAGGCGCTTACCCTCGTGCCCAAGCTGAGCCGCACCACGCTCAAGAGCTCGATCACCGCGGCCAAGACGACCCCGACCGTCGCCCAGTCCTGCTGACCCGCACCCAACGGGGTAAGTAACATCGCGTCGGACCCAAGGGCCGTTAGCTCAATTGGCAGAGCAGGGGACTCTTAATCCCAAGGTTGGAGGTTCGATTCCTCCACGGCCCACTGAGAAACCCCGGTTAGCGCCGAGTACCTGCGCTACATCGAGGAGGACCCCGGCCCGCATGCCGTCGACGTTGCGCGGGTACCGTTACCGACTTCGGCCTCCGCGAGCTCTCGATCGCTGACCGGCAGCTGGTCGGGCTCGAGTACTGGCGGGCCAGAGAGCGCCTCCCCGCTGATCTGCCCGCGATGCTCCCGGTTTTACCCGTCGGCGTCGCCCGCTGAGGCAGACATCAACAGAAGCGAAACCCCGACGATCGGCCCGGGCCGCTTCGGCTCGACGGCATGCGGCTTTGCCCGGAGGTCAAGCGCGCCTTCCCCAGCGCGACCCCGAGGCGCGACCCCGAGTGCCTGGTATTTGGCCGCGGAATTAGCTGAGCGGTCGCAACTGCCAGGGTCCATCATCGTGCGGCGTATCGATCCACCGCCGGGCGTCATCCCGTCCAAGTTCGATCAACCTGGCGGCGAAGTCACCGGCGAAGAACAGGTAGCTGAACAGCTCGCCGCGCGTCGTGCTTTGAGACGCCCCGACGAAGCGGCCCAACAGGGACAGATCGCGCGAGCGCCATAGGCCCCGCACGCCCGCGTAGCGCTCGCGGTACAGGTCACGGGCTATCTCGCCGATTGCGTTCGGAGTGCTCGGCGAGATGAAGATGTATGGGACTACCGTCCGCTGGCCGCCGGGACTTTCCCCACCGTTGATCAGAACCGCGTTGATCGTCGCCAGCGTCTGAACGTCGTGGGTAGCCGGATCGACGAGCAGCCCCTGGATGATCTGCGTCGCTCCGTCGAATAGATCCGGACGCTCCGGCGATTTGGGGGCGGGCGCGACCGAGTTCAAACCGAGCACGATCACGCGGTCGGCGCCGAGTTTCAGCGCGGGCTTGATGGGCGTGTTCAGCCGCGTGCCGCCGTCGAAGTACCAACCGGACGCGTCTTCGGGCTGGCGAACCTCGACCGCCGGGAACGCCACCGGGATGGCCGCCGAAGCGCGGACGTGATCCACAGATATCTCAGTCGGCAGGTAGTCGATGCCGAGCCGCCCGTCGCTCGCCACGCTCGGTCCGCCGTCGTGAAACACGACGGTACGGTTCGTGTGGGCGGCCGTCGCCACCACCGCACAGGCCCGCAAGCCCACGCTCGGGTCCGTGACGTTGCCGTGGATGTCCTCGAATGCGATCAATCGCCGCAGGGTCGCCGCCAGCGGCTTTGGATCGAGCAGGGCGTAAGGCGCGACGCGGGCCGAAAGGAAGCTCGCCGCCAACCGCACCGCTTCGTCTAGCTCGCCGGGCGAGAGGAACGAAGTGAGCACATCGCGGAAGCGGATCTCGCGCCAGAGCCGGGCACCGTCTGCAGACAGCTGTTCCGCGGCCTGGCCCGCGTTGGCCGCGATGTACGCGGCGTTGAGTGCGCCGACGCTGGTGCCGACGATTACATCGGGACGCTGGCTATATTCGCGCTCGAGCCACGGCAGCAACTCCGAGAGGACGCCGATCTCATAGGCGCCACGCGCGCCACCGCCGGAGAGAATCAAGCCAATGTGTTCAGCCATGGCACATGCTCTCACCTCTCCAGCCCGCCCGGGATGGTGACGATCAGACCGTCCGTCGCGCGCGGAGGTGACTCCTCGGTATGCCCGCCCCCGCGCTCGGGTCCGCTGGCGTTGCCTCGATTCCCGCATCGCGATGAGAGCGCGGCTGCCACGCCGGAGAGGGTTGCTCCTGCTCGTGGGCGATGAGTAGGTGCCGCGCCCGGACCGAGGACTGACCTGCTTTGCCTTTGGCATGCACCCGTTGGCCGGTCGCGAGTGCGCGACGCCGTTCGGTCTGCAGGAGAACCGCCGCCGGACCCCGGCCGGGCTGTCGGGACCTCGCGCGTGAGCGCCGGTCATGGCGCTGGCGAGGAGACGCCCGGTCCGCGTCCAGGGCGACACACCTGGAAGCCTCGAGTGAGCGCCCTGCCACTGTCGCGTCGCGGCCAAGCATCGTGTGAGGGCGCCCACCCAGACGTATGGATTTGCTCTGGATCCGCGGGTGTGGTCCCCGTGCGGCGCGCCGGGCTATCTAGCCGAGCGCAGGAACCAGAGCGCAGCGGCGAGCACCCAGAGAGACAACGCGGCGCCTACAAACGCGCCCAGATGAGCCCCAGTGGGAACGGCCGGGGTTGCGGCCGTAGCCGCTTCGCCGATCGTGAAGACGGTGCCTATCGCCCCCACCAATGCCGCGATCGCGCCGGCGACGATCTTGGCGCTCCGGGCTTTGACCAACTCGGCTACTGCGAGGGCGAGAGCCAAGGCCACGATCATGAACAGAGGGGGCGACAGGACCGTGCCCTTAGACATCCACTGGGTGGCGATCTTGGAAGGCTGTCCTGCCCCGCCGAACTGGGCCGGCCACCGCTCGGCCACCCCGATGACCGTGGTCACCGCGGCCACTCCCATCCAGGTCAGGCCGGCCATCCGGAGTCGCCCTAGGGCCGAGCGGGGCTCGGTGGCTTCCTGTCGGTTCTCAGGCACAGTCACTGCCATTGGTCCTCCTCGTTCAGCCGGGATTCGCCCGGGAGCTGGCGGAGCTCGATCAGTGTCGGGCGCGTTCGATATAAGCTGCTTCTATTCGCTATAATACACATATGTCAAGAGCTGAACGCGTGGACCGCCGTCAGGCCCAGGCGGCCGAGACCGGCCGGCTGATCATCAACGCCGCCCGGCGTCTGTTCGCGACCCAGGGCTATGGGGCCACCTCGATCGTCCAGATCGCCGAGGAGGCCGGGGTCGCGGTGCCGACGATATACGCCAACCTCGGCACCAAGCTGAGGCTCCTGGAACTCCTCAACGACCGGATCGACCAGGAAGCCGGGGTGGGGGAGCTCGTTCCCCAGCTAATGGCCTGCCA